>JAAWDB010000142.1 GCA_022793555.1 Bacilli bacterium | reverse complement strand
GGTTGTTTGGGTATTTTTATAACCATCAATTAATTTTTTGTTGCGCAATTCTGTATTAATTACTACTTGTCCTTCTACTTGCTCGATCATTCACCTCCATTAAATGCTTTCATGAAATCACTTTCTTCTTTTACTTCTTCATAATTTATATCTAAAATTTCTATAGACTCTATGTATGCTTTTTTTTCTTCTTCGGTAAGCTTTCCTTTTTTTTTCTTTTGTCTTAAACTCACAATATTAGAAAATGTACAATCATTAGAAATATCAAGAAAATAATAGAAAAATTTCCACCAATGAAAAAAGCAAACTGTTTCTAAATCTACATTACTTGCTTGACTTACTGCTGAATAAATATATTTAGCATCTTTGCTAAATGAATAAACTCTGCGTTTTTCAGAAGTATTTTGAGACGTCTCTCCACAATTTAGAAATTTTATTCCTTGCAATATAGCTTGTTCAATATCACCTGGGATCACTTTATAAAGACGCTGTACCATTATTAAATGTTTTTCTTGAATTGTTAAATCATTATCTTCGTAAGCTAAAATAATTTGCAAACAATTTCGAAAATCCGCATTGATATCAATCACTTCATTACCTACTTTTATTTTAGTAGGCAATTTATCAATTAAAGGATTCATTATTCCATCACATCTAATTGTTCAATTTGTTGATTTGATAAATATTTATTCACTTTACTTTCTCGAGCACTTTTAAATTTTGGAAGAACTTCCTCAATTAGAGGTACTAACATGTCTACATCGTTAGATCCTTCCATAATAATTTCAGATGTTCCTTTTCCAAAGATCAAATCGATATTTTCTTTAACTTTTCCAATTTTTTCTTCACATTTATTTAAAGAAATACTCATACGATTAAAATCTTCTCTATATTTTTCAAAATCTTCTATATCTATTAATTCGTCTTCTGGAATTTTCTTAATAGTTTTTAATGATTTCATTTCATCACTTATTTGCACAAGATTATCAAGAATATTTGTTAATTTAGTATATGTTGAGGTATCTTCTGGATTATACGAAATATATCCTAAAACTTTACCAGTTTCATCTACAATTTCCTCTTTAATTTTTTTACTTTTAACTACAATAGCCATATTAAGTTCCTTTCATTAAAAAATAAAAGGGAGATTAATTTCTCCCTTACACACTGACATTTTCTGTAAATTTTTTAGTGGTTGGATTAAAAGTTCCATAAGTTTTCGCTCCTACCCAATTGATATCATATGGAGTGCCAATACCTTTAGTATCTCCACCCCATGATTTAAGATCAATGGCACCTTTTTGTTGAAAAGCTGGATATGCTCCTTCTATTGGATCTTCAGTTGCATCTACTTCCATAAATTTCTTTACAACTTGAGATAATTCCTTGTCATACCAATAGATGTCTTTTAATTCTTTAGCCAACTTGCCGCCTTTACGATAATAACAAGGATCGACAGAAGTAGTATTTGGCCCCTTTGTTACATCAACTGTAGCTTGTCCTAAAACATTAGTTTTCGACTCTACTTCATTATTTAAACTGCGAGTCAATTCATCATTATCTACTCCTATTGCTTCATATGTTTCTGTTGTATCAGTTTCATCAACATAAAAAATGACAGTTTCATTTCTCTGTGACTTATTTGTTTCAATTTTTAATGCTTCTTGCATATACATTCATCCTTTCATTAAAAAAAATCCGCAAAGGGATTATTTTTATCTTTTTTTTCATATTCGATTATTATTTGAACTTGATACACGGCTTTTCGTAACGCTGGGTCTATCGATAATAAATAATTACTAGAAGAAACATAAATGTTCGTTACTTTCTTATTTTTCTTAAATATTGGAAAATTTTTAATATCATTTTGTTCTTCTAGCCAATCTTCAAAATCTTCTAAAAAATCACTATTTTCGATTTGCTGTTTCAATTCATCACTATGATTCAACTTCACTCTTAAAGTAAAACTTGCTTGTTTTATTTTTGCTCCGCTTATTTTTCCATTTATTAAAGGTTTTATAGGTGTTCTATCTATCGAAGCTATATTGGCATCATTCGATAAAAAGTCTACTCCTATTGCTTTTAAATTATTGAAAAATGGACATTCATCTAAATATGTCCTAATAGCTCCTATCATGTTCTACCTCTTTCTATAAATTTTTGTACAGCTCTTTCTATTTCTTCATGCCTATCTGACCACATTCTTTGTGTCCAATATGGACCTCTAAGTCCATTAAAATTATTGATAGTTCTTCCATTCGGATCCATTATTTTAGGTACTCCAGGTCTTGAAAAGAATCCAACTTGAATTCCATATTTAGTTAGAGGAAAACCTCCTACTAAATAAATAGGATCCACCATTAAATTTCCATACCACTGATATCTAGCATAAACCATATTATAAATTATCTGAGTACCATCCAAGGACATCTGGGCATTATTTTTTAACATTCCAGTATCTATGGGTACATAATCATCAGACAGTCTCCATACTTCATTAGTAAAAAAATTTTGTACTGGTCCAGATTCTTCTAATCCAAGACTATTAATTAATTCGTTAGTACTTGGAAAATCACAACTAGCTTGAAAATCCATTTATTTACCACTTATGAATATGTTATCTAATTCACTACC
>JAAWDB010000141.1 GCA_022793555.1 Bacilli bacterium | reverse complement strand
CTATGTTCTTTATTTACTGCACGCAAATTCATTATATAAAAGATGTAGACAAAATACTAGAATATTTTTTGACGGGATACGTCAACTTTTGTAAACGTGTGTCGAATTTTGAAATTTCGCGATCACTTTACACAAATTTTCAACATTTAGTGATAAATTTCCAATTAAAAAGCCGTCGATTTCTGGCAATTTGTCGAAATCTTCTAACTGTAAACCGCCGCCATATAAGACTGGATTATTGGGAAATTGATGATCATAAAGCCATTGTTTTATAAAAATGATGACTTTCATAATTTCTTTTTTATTGATCGGACAAGACTTACCAACACGCCAGATCGGTTCGTAAGCTAAAGCAATATTTTTTTTCTTATTTTCAGGAATATCGGTAAGTAAATCGTTTAGTTTTTTGGCAATTACTTCTTCTGTTTTATCTAGTTGATATTCCATTAAAGTTTCACCAACGGGAATAATAATTTTTAAATCTTGATCTAGAGCATTTTTTATTTTCTTTTTTTGTTTGTCGCTATTTTCTAAAAAATACATTTCTCGTTCATGATGACCAATAATGACGTATTTCACATCTAGGCTTTTTAACATTTCAGCGCTGACTTCGCCAGTGTAACTTCCATTTGCATACTCACTTACATCTTGTGCTCCCAAATAATATTTTCGGGAATGAAGTACAGGTAAGTAAGGATACGAGGGGCAAAGAACTAATTTTATATTGGATAAATCACATTGTTCAATGATTTTTTTATCTTTTAAACAATCGGAAAGAGTTTTGTTTTCTTTCCAATTACAAATCAAGAGTTTCAATAGTTTCACCCTCTTCAATCACATCTAGAGCGATTAGTTTTTCTTTGCCTAAATAATCTAATGTAGCTCCACCGCCACTTGATACGTAAGTAAATTGATTTTGATAACCTAAGTTTTTCACGGCACTTGATGTGTCACCGCCACCGACAACAACGATCGCGTCAGTTTTACTAAGCATGTTAAAAAATTCTTTTGTGCCATTTGCAAATTTCGGATTTTCGTACATTCCTAAAGTTCCATTTAGAAAAATCGTTTTCGCAGAGGATATCACTTTTTGATATTTTTCTAGTGTTTTTACACCAATATCCTGAATTAAATCGTTATCATCAATCGTATCAATTCTTTTATATTTGACATAATTTTCGTCATAAGTACTTCCCACAATGGCATCTAGTGGTAAGACAAATTTCTCTTTGTTTTCGAGCATCATCTTTTTTAATTTATCAATAATGCGAAAGTCTTTACTTACAATGCTTTGCCCTACTCCAAAATCTAATGCTTTTAGGCAAGTATTCGCAATTCCTCCAGCACACAGAAGATAATCACATTTTTTTATTAAGTTTTCCATCAGTTCAATTTTATCATCCATTTTAGCGCCGCCCATAACGACAACAAAAGGATGTTCGGGATTAATAACGAGTTTATTTAAGCTAAAAAGTTCTTTTTGCATAAGAAAGCCAATACAACTTGGTATGTATTTGGCAATGCCATAATTTGAGGCGTGAGCACGATGGGCAGAGGCAAAAGCATCGTTTACAAAGACATCAGCAAGACTTGACCAAAACAAAGAAAGTTGAGCGTCACATGTACTTTCTAACGGCTTTGGAAGATCTGCAAAACGCGTATTTTCAAGCATTAATATTTCTTGAGGTTTTAACTCGCTCACTCTCTTTTTTAAATCCGGAGACATAATATCTTTGGTAAAATAAACTTCGCTATTCACAAGGTCTTTTAGATGTTTTGCCACTGGTTCTAGAGAGTATTTTAATTTATCCGCTTCGGTTTTTATTTTTCCCAAATGGCTTAGCAAAATAATTTTACAATTTTCAGATATTAAATAATTAATGGTTTCTAGCGTTTCGATAATTTTGCTATCATCTAAAATTTTACCATTTAATATTGGGACGTTGTAATCTACCCTTACTATCACTGTTTTATTTGTAACTTTCATATTTTGTAGTGTTTTTTTCATTTTATCATCACTTTATTATTATAACCAATCTCGTGTTTTTTAGCAAAGTATTCTTTTTTAAAGATTAATTATTTGTTTTTATCATTTTACGAATTCTCCAAAAAAGGAAAATTGTAAAAATAAGCGACATGATGATTAAAATTCCCCAAGTGTTGAAAATATGACTACTTGTATATTCAAAAAGTTCTTCCGCTTCTTCTAAGAATAAGTCTATGGATACTTGCTCTGGTAAAATACCATTTAATTTCGTATTTTTTACTACTTCTATTAAATTGCTTGTTGTTCCTACGGTATAAATAGCATATTTTCCAATTATAAAATAAGATATCCATTTTGCTATTCCTTCTAACGATAACAAAATTCCTGAAAAAATCAATTGAACCAACATATAAAGAAAGGCCAAAATTAAGGTTAATTCTTGTTTTTTTACTGTAACAGATATGCATAGACCGAGTAAACAAGAAGAAAAACTTATTAGAAAGAAGTGGATAACATTTTCAATAAATACGGTTTGAAATATTAGCCCTTGTTTTGGAAACTGAAAGTGGAAAGAAAGGGTACCCATAACTAAAAATGATTCAATAAGACAAATCATTCCTAAAACAAATATTTTAGATAATATATAAGAGCTTAATCTTACGTTTGACATGTATTCGCGTTTTAAAATATCTCTTTCTTTCACTATTTCTTGAACAGAGTTAAACAATCCTAGCCACATGGCTGCACAAGTGATTGCAAATAAAACTATTTTGGCCGTATCATATTGTTTTAAGCCATCGCTAGGTACTGCAATATTAAATAAGCAAGCAATTAATATACCTTGAAATAGCATCATAAAGAGGTAGAATTTATCATTTTTTATAATGTGTAAATATCTTTTTGCTAAATAAAAAATTTCATGACAGCGATTCGTATTTGTCATATTAACTAACTTCTCTGTTTTTTTCTTTTCTATTTTAAAATTTTCGTTAAATTTGGTGGTGTACTTTTTCGGATTATTTAACAATATTTCATAGATATCTACAAATTGTGTGACATTAAAAAAGCTAAAACTTTCTTGATAAGGCATCATCCCACAAATACTTCCGTTATTTCCCATAAAAATTATTTGATCACATAGCTCTAGATTTGATACTGTATGAGCAGATATTATAACGGTTGTTCCAGATTGACTGATTTGTTTTAATAATATCATTAACTTTTTTTCAATGTTTAAATCTAACCCACTTGTCGGTTCATCTAATATTAATACTTTTGGTGTGCATAACAGCTCTAAGGCTATGGATAATCTTCTTTTTTCTCCACCACTTAAATTTTTTATGTAGGTTTCTTTTTTTCCTTCAAGCTCTAATGATTGAAGGACTTGAGCAATCTTTTTATTTATTTCATTTTTGGATAATTTATTTAAACGAAGTTTTGCCATATAATATATTTCTTGATAGAGTGTTAAATCTTTATGAAGGATTTCACGTTGAGGAACATAGGAAATTTGACTTTTTAAATCATTTTCTTTGCTTAAGTAGTTATTGAAATATATCTTTCCTTGGTAAGTGGAATCATAATTACTCATTGCATTTAATAGAGAAGTCTTTCCAGCTCCCGAGGGTCCTACTAAGGCCACAAAGGAATTTTTGCTTATTTTTAAATTTACATCTTTTAAAATATAGCGATTTCTTTTTACTTTTTTGCTCACATTTTCTATATAAACTTCAAATCCCACGTTATTTCACCTAAAAAAATTATATCAAAAAAATGTAGATTTTTTCTACATTTCATTAAAAAGTTTTTTGGCAGTACGCATCATTTGAGCTGTATATCCTAATTCATTGTCATACCATGCTACGACTTTCAGTAACTGACGATTATCAACTTCGATAATATTTGTTAGAAGGGCATCTACGGTTGCTCCTACTTTTTTTCCTAAAATATCACTAGATACTATCGGATCATACGTCACTTTTAAAGTTTCATTTTGATTTGAAATAAGCACTTGATTGACTTCTTCAACAGTGGTATTTCTTTTTAATTCTAAAGTTACATCAATCATCGACCCATCACTAACTGGTACTCGATAAGCAACCCCATCTAATTTTCCTTTTAATGTAGGAATAACTTCACCAATGGCTTTGGCAGCACCTGTACTAGAAGGTACGATATTCATGGCACATGCTCTGCCTCTTCTCGCTTTGTATCCTTTATTATGAGCAATATCTAGAGTTGCTTGGTCGTTTGTGTATGCATGAACTGTACTCATAAATCCTTTTTCAATACCAAAGGTATCATTTAATACTTTTAGGACAGGAGCAAGGCAGTTGGTGGTACAAGATGCAGCGGAGATAATTTGTTCTGATCCATCTAGAATGTTATCATTTACATTATAGACAATTGTTTTCATCTCTCCTTTTCCTGGAGCAGAAATTAGTACTTTTTTGGCACCCGCTTTGATGTGTTTATAAGCACCTTCTTTATCGGTAAAATGTCCAGTACACTCTAATACTAAGTCGACGTTTAAAGACGCCCAAGGTAAGTTTTCAGGATCTTTTTCTTTGAATACTTTAATCTTTTTTTGATTGTTGATAACAAT
>JAAWDB010000003.1 GCA_022793555.1 Bacilli bacterium | reverse complement strand
GTAAAACTACAAGTTCCTTTTTGAATGAATTTAATGAGTTCTTTTAAATAATTTTCTTGTTTCATAATGATCACGTTTTTATGTTGTTCAATTTTGATAAAAATATTAGAAAATATTGCTTTTTTATCTTTTTTTATTGTATAATCAAAGGGCATTAAGAGATTGGGAGTGTTATAAATGAAAAAAACAAAGATTATTTGTAGTATTGGACCTTCAACACAAACTTGGGAAAATTTTAAAGGTATTGTTGAAGCAGGTATGAATGTAGCGAGAATTAACTTTTCTCATGCAACGCTTGAAGAACGTAAAATGGATGAGGATTTAGTAAAAAGAGCAAATGAAGAATTGGGTGCTAATATTGCTATTTTATATGATACAAAAGGACCAGATTTAAGAACTTGTTCTTTTAAAGATGATTATATTGAATTAGTGGCTGGTGAAACGATTCGGATTGTTGAAGATGATATTGAAGGAACTAAAGATGCGATTTGTTTCAATTATAAAGGAGTTATTAAAGATTTAAAGAAAGGCATGAGTGTTTTACTTGATGATGGTTTTTATAAATTAGTTGTCTTAGAAGAAGAGGGCGGAAGCTCAGTTGTATGTCGTATCATCAATGGTGGTAAAATTAAGAGTAGACGTGGTGTATGTATTCCAGGGGTAAAACTTGATGTTCCTTATGTTAGCGAAAAAGATGCGGAGGATATTAAATATGCTTGTGAAAAAGATGGGGACTATTTAGCAATTAGTTTTGTTAATGATGCTTCTAATATTCGTGAAGTTAGAGCATTATGTGCAAAATATGGAAAACCTAATATGCCTATTGTTTCTAAGTTAGAAACACAATATGCAATGGATAATTTAGATGAAATTGTAGAAGAAACGGATTATGTAATGATTGCACGTGGAGACTTAGGAGTTGAAACTGGTGTTGTTAATTTACCACTTTATCAACAAATGATGATTGAGAAATGTCGTGAAAAGGGTAAAGGAGTTATCATGGCTACACAAATGATGTATAGTATGAGAACCAATATTCGTCCAACAAATGCTGAAGTTACAGATGTATCTAATGCTGTACTTGCTGGTTGTGATGCTATTATGACGAGTGAAGAGACAACAATGGGTAATTATCCAGTAGAAACGATTCAAAATATGGCTAGTATTTGTGAAACAGTAGAAGGATATTATAAATATGATTATCGTTATGATAAAAAATTAGATAAGGATAATACATCAATTATTGCAAGATGTGTTGTATCTGCAAGTGAGGAATTAAATTCTAAAGCAATTGTAGCTGCTACAGTATCTGGATATACAGCAAAACAAATTAGTAATTTGAGACCAAGTGCTTTTATTGTTGCTTGTGTTCCAAATGAAACCGTTGCTAAGTCATTGAATTTAAGATATGGAGTTTATCCTGTTATTACGGGGGATTATAATACAATGGATGAACTTGTTAGTGACGCTAAAAAACAAGCTCAAAAATATGTTGGAAATGAAAAGACAAGTATTTTAGTTACTGGTGGATTCCCTAAAAATGGTTCAAATTTAACTAATTTTATGAAGATTGAAGAAATGAATTAATTTTCTTTTAAGAAAAAAGGTTAATTGTCAAATAGTGTGTGTAGACGCAAAAATAAGTGAAGGAGTTAAGAAAAATTAACTTCTTTTTTATTATGTAGCAATTGGTAAATAGCTACTTATAAAACCACGTGCTATGCACGTGCGAGCCTAAGAGCGAGGGCGATAAAAAAAATTTAGCTCTCCTTTTGATATAATAAAATTGGTCTGTCGAAAGCCAAAAATAAAAATCAAAAGGAGAGCTAAATTTATGAAAAAAGTAAAAATTAACGATGAGATGAGCAGCTTATCACATACAAAATGGAATTGTACATATCATATTGTATTTACACCCAAATATAGAAGAAAGGCAATATATCATAAACTGCGAAATGACATAGGAAAATATTTAAGAAGATTATGTGATTATCAAGGAGTGGAAATAGTAGAAGCAAATGCATGTCCTGATCATATTCATATGATGGTTAAAATACCACCTAAATTAAGTGTATCAAAATTTATGGGATATTTGAAGAACATGCAAACTTAAAATATAATTATGGAAACAGACATTTTTGGGCAGAGGGATATTTAGTAAGTACAGTGGGGATAAATAAAAATATACTGAAAAAATATATACAAGAAACAGAAGATAAATTACTAGATAAAAGAAGTATGAAAGAGTATAAAGACCCATTTATGGGTAAGTAAGAGTGACAAAGGCAATTGGCAGACAAAAAAAGCCACCAAATGGTGGCCGCCAGTACCGGGCCTTATAGGCCTTAGTGAAATACCACGTCTTTTAGGCGTGGATTTTTATTTTGGGGAAAAATATTTTATATGTTAGTTTAATTTTTTTACACTAAGAGTTGCATTGATTCCACTACCTAATGTGACGCCGACTGCTAATAATGCTGATATGGCCATATCTATTACTGCACCTGCAGCTAAAGTAACAATTACGCTACCGCTATATATTGATCCGACACCGACAGATAAAACTCGTGATACAACGGTAGAAGGGATGTTTGTTCCATTATTTCTTACAGCTTGAGTAAGAGTTGTTCCTACTGCTACAGATACATTACTGAAGTAGTTAATTTCATAAGTTCCAGCTTGTGTAACAGTGATACTGTTTGCAGGAGTATAGGATGTATTTAGGTTTGGCATTGTATTTGCTAAAGGTATTTGTGTTGGGGTGCCTATTACTAAATTTAATGTTTGAGGAGTATTGTTGAACTTTCCACCATATGCATTTAATCCATTTGCGGGACCTGTTGGACCAGTAATACCAGTTGGTCCAGTTACACCATCTGTTCCTGGAAGACCTTGGGGACCGGTTGGCCCTTGAGGAATAACGAAATCAATACTATATCCAGTTGGATTCATTTTATTTCTCCTTTCTATAAATTTTATTTTAAGTTGTTGGAGTAATTGTAACACTAGCACTTGAACCAGGAGCTCCGGTTGTTACATTTCCGATTGCTAAAGTTGGTGCAGGTCCTGTTTCACCCGTAGCACCCGTTGGACCAGTTACACCATTTGTTCCTGGAAGACCTTGAGGACCAGTAGGACCTGTAGCTCCAGTAGCACCTGTTGGACCAGTAGGACCAGTTACACCATCTGTTCCCGGAAGACCTTGAGGACCGGTAGGACCTGTAGCTCCAGTAGCACCCGTTGGACCAGTAGGACCAGTTACGCCATTTGTTCCCGGAAGACCTTGAGGACCGGTAGGACCTGTAGTTCCAGTAGCACCCGTTGGACCAGTAGCTCCAGCTGGGATAACAAAATCTAAAATTGCATTTTGATTTGTACCAACATTAGTTACAGATGGTTGAGTTCCTGGAAGACCTTGAGTTGTGTTTCCTATAGAAATAGTTGCTGGACCTTGAGGACCGGTAGGACCTGTTGGCCCAACTAATTGTCTTCCAGAGCAACAACAACCTTGAGGAATATGGTTTTCTGCATATTCTCTTACTGTACGTTCTGCTCTTTTATAAGCATTATTATTCATGCTTTTCTCTCCTTTCCATGGTATCTTATGTCGGGTTTAAAAATCGGTCTGTTCGAATGTCATGGTTTTCGAAGTTTTTGTTTGATATAATTAATTAATGGGTGAAGAAAATGGAACGAATTGTAGAGATCGAACGAAGTATTATTAAAAAATATCGAAAAGAAATATGGCAAAAATTTGTTAAAGCTATTAATGATTATCAGTTAATTCAAGAAGGAGATAAAATTGGTGTTTGTATTTCTGGAGGAAAAGATTCCTTTTTAATGGCAAAATGTTTTCAAGAAATTCAAAAACATGGAATTTTGCATTTTGATTTAGAATTTATCGTGATGAATCCTGGATATAATGAAAAAAATGAGATGTTAATTATTCAAAATGCCAAAGAAATGGGAGTACCAATTCAAATTTTTCATTCCGATATTTTTGAGGTGGTTAATCATTTAGAGGAGGGAAACCCTTGCTATTTGTGTGCGCGTATGAGAAGAGGGTATTTGTATCAATTTGCGCAAGATTTAGGATGTAATAAAATTGCTCTTGCCCATCATTTTGATGATGTCATTGAAACTACTTTGTTATCCATGTTATATGGCGGAGAAATTAAAACGATGATGCCCAAATTACATAGCGATCATTTCGAAGGTTTAGAACTTATTCGTCCCATGTATTTGGTGCATGAAAAAGATATTATTAGTTGGTCTCGCTATAATCGCTTGAATTTTCTTAATTGTGCATGTCGTTTTACAGAAGCAAACGATAAATATGGGGAAGAAACTAGTAAACGAAAGGAAATGAAACGATTAATAGAAGTTTTTCGAAAAACAAATCCTTATATAGTTCAAAATATATTTAAAAGTATTGAAAATGTAAATTTAAATTGTGTAATATCTTATCATAAAGATGGAAAAAGAACTCATTTCTTAGATGATTATGGTTCTAAGGATTAGAGTTCTTTTTTAAATTTTGAAGCTCCCGTTCAATTTTTTGAATTTCTTGTAATAAAAAATCTACTTCATCTCTTTGCGTTTGGTTTGATTTATTAGAATCGGTCGTAAAAGGACCTCCACCATTTTTTGATTTTTTACTATTAATGTTTATGTTGTTGTTTTCTATTTGACTTTCTAATACTTGTTGTTGAGCTGCATTGGTTAAAACATATTGTCCAACTAATTCTAACCAGTTACCAATGGCATTTTGTTCATTTACATTTAAGTCTCCTACTATGATGGCTCCGATTAAAACGGCAGTAAAGGAAAATGTTGGAGGATCAATGCTAGCAAGAAAGTGGTTTAGAGGAGGTATATTCTGTTGCATGGAACCTCCTTTTATTAGAAGTTTATGTTCAATAAAAAAAAATAGAAGAATTAATTTAATTTTGCTAATTCTTCTAAAATTTTTTGATATTCTGGATTTTGATTTAAGATATTTTGGTGTTGTTTTAATAAACTGTTTTTGGCGATATAAAGCAAATCATTATGTGTTTCTTTGATTTGCTTATTTAAAGGAATTAAACTTGGAATTAATTGTTCTTCTATTTTTTGCTTTTGTTCTTCTAGTAAATCTTTATTTACATTATCAATCGTTTCAAGAGAGAAGTGTGGTTCATCTGGCGTATGATTTTCTAATTCTTCTTGAATTTCCAAATCGTTTAATGTCTCAATGAATGAATCATTTGTGTCGGTTTGTACTTCAATATTTGATATATTGCTTATTTCAGAATTTATTGTTTCGTTATTTTCTTTTGTACTATTTAAATTAGAAGGCTTTTTTTGTATTGGTGTGTCTTGTTGTAGTTCTTTAATACGATTTTCTAAAATGGTAATTGTATTTGGATTATCGAAAGTATCACGGTAGCCTTTTAAACGAATGGGATCGATTAAAATTTCATAGTACCGATTAATTCGATCAATTTTTTCATTTTTTTCATTAGTTGGTAAGGTGTAAGCATTATTTTCTAGGTTTTCTCTTGCTACTATTAAATCGTTTGGTTCAAAATTTGGTGATAATTGAAATTCTTCAAAAATATTAATGATTTGATCGTTTTCAAAAAATTGAGTAGCATTTAATCGATTTTGATAATTTAGTAAATAATGTAATTGTAAATCCTCATTGTTTAAAATCTCTTTGGTTTGATTTAATTTAGCAATATGATTTTCATATTTTTTTATATCATATTCTACTTGTTTTTTGGCATTATTTTCTGTTAAACTTTCTAAGTTCGTTTTTAACTGAGTTAAAGTATTATTTGTTTCGTTTAAATTTTGGGCAATTTGATTATTTAGTAAATCTTTTTTTTCTTCGGTTAGTAAACAAATATCTTTAATTGTACAATTTAAGAGAGTGGGGATATCAATTAGTTTTCTCTCTGCATCAAATATGATTGAATCTATTTTTGATTGTTCTTGAATTTTTCCCCAAATTTTATTCCATATTCCCATGATAAACCCTATACTTTCTATTCATTAATTTATTATATCATAGATTTTTTTATTTTGTTTTTTTTATTAAATCCCACATTTAAAAATAAACCATATAATATTATAGAAAAGTATGTTTAGGGGGAATTTTATGACTTTAGCAGATACGCAAGTGGGAGAGATTTCTAAAATTTTATCAATTCATCATGAGACGGAAATAAAACGAAGACTTTATGACTTAGGCTTTTTTCCAGGAAGTTTTATCGAGTGTGTTTTAATTAGTCCTTTTAAGAGTCCAATTTTATATAAAGTTAATGGGGCTTTGATTGCACTTCGTGCTAGTGATGCCAAGAAAATCGAGGTGGCTTATGAAGCATAAAAAGGTAGCATTGATTGGTAATCCAAATGTCGGAAAATCAACAGTTTTTAATGCGTTAACAGGCTTACATCAACATACCGGAAATTGGCCTGGAAAAACGGTAGAAAATGCTTATGGTGAATGTCAATTTGAAGATACATTAATGACCATTTATGATTTACCAGGAACTTATTCGTTGGTGAGTCATTCTTTAGAAGAACAAGTAGCTAGTGATTTTATTTGTTTTGAGCAATATGATGTTGCTATTGTAGTTTGTGATGCGGTTTGTCTTGAGCGGAGTTTAAACTTAGTTTTTCAAACGATGGAGATTATTCCTAATGTTGTTGTTTGTGTAAATTTAATGGATGAAGCAAGGAAGAAAAAAATTCATCTTGACTTGAAAAAATTAGAAGAGTTGCTTGGGGTAAAAGTTGTAGGAACAAGTGCAAGAAGTGGGGAAGGTTTAGAAAAACTAATTCATCAGGTGATAAGTATTGAAAAGCATTCATTTTATCCACTTATTTATCCAAAGTATATTGAAGATTTTATTACGCTTGTCACACCTTTTTTAGAAGAGTTTCATTATAATCCAAGATTTTTAGCTTTACAGTTATTAAGAAGCGATGGTATTTTTTCTTATTTACCAGATTTAAAACGGGATGAGATTCTTTCTTTGGTAAAGTTACCACGAAGAATTTTTCGGGAAGATGATGTGGTTGGCACATTATTAGAAGAGTCTAGGAAAGTGAGTAAAAAAGTCGTAGATTTTCAAGATAAAAATCATGATCAATCTATGCGAAAATGGGATAAGATTTTAACGAATAAAATTACAGGAATCCCGATTATGATTGTTATGCTTTTTGGTATTTTATGGTTGACGATTCGTTTTTCTAATATTCCTAGTTCAATGTTGTTTGATTTTTTTGCCTTTTTGGAGACGAAGTTAACTTGGTTATTTCAAAAATGTTCTTTTCCTTGGTGGATTAATGGTATATTAATTGAAGGTGTTTATCGAACGCTTACATGGGTTATTTCGGTAATGTTACCACCAATGGCTATTTTCTTTCCACTTTTTACTTTATTAGAAGATTTAGGAGTTTTGCCACGAATTGCATTTAATTTGGATCGTCCGTTTGAGAAATGTCTTGCTTGTGGAAAACAATCTCTTACGATGTGTATGGGTCTTGGTTGTAATGCGGTAGGTGTCATGGGTGCTAGAATTATTGATTCTAAGCGTGAGAGATTATTAGCGATTTTAACCAATTCTTTTATGCCATGTAATGGAAGATTTCCGGCGATGATTTCAATGATTTCGATGTTTTTTATTGGTGTTTCTAGTCGTTATTCTTCATTTATTAGTTCGTTTTTTTTAACAAGTATTATTTTACTTGGAATTATGATGACATTCTTAGTTTCATATCTTTTATCAAAAACGTTATTGAAAGGAATGCCTTCTAGTTTTACTTTAGAATTACCACCATATCGTCGTCCACAAATTGGTAAAGTTATTGTTCGTTCTATTTTTGATCGTACATTGTTTGTATTAGGTAGAGCTGTTAGTGTTGCAGCTCCCGCAGGATTTTTAATTTGGATTGTTGCAAATGTATCCTTTGGTGGTACCACAATTTTATCAATGATGTCTAATTTTCTAGAACCTTTGGGAGTCTTTTTAGGCCTTGATGGAATGATTTTACTCGCTTTTTTCTTAGGATTTCCTGCGAATGAGATTGTTCTTCCCATTTTAATGTTAGGTTACTTATCTCTTGGTAGTATGGTTGAAGTTAATGATTTAGTTGTAATGAAGGGCATATTAGTAGATCAAGGTTGGACAATACTTACGGCAATTAATTTTATTTTACTTTGTCTATTTCATTTTCCTTGTTCTACGACAATTTTAACCATAAAAAAAGAAACGAATAGTTGGAAATGGGCAGGACTTGCGTTTCTTTTACCTACTTTTATTGGTTTCGCATTATGTATTTTGGTTCGATGTCTGTTTTTATTATTTTAGAAAAGTGACGGTTTGTCATTTTTTTTCTTCTTTTAAGGTTTTCGTACGCTCTTTAGCGTTATCTATTTTTAGTGTCCTAACAAAATTTAATGCATCATTATCTAATTTTTCTAAAGTCGTATTTTCGATGATGTAATCATAAGGATAATTGTTAACACTAGCATCAGAATAGTTTGATTGAATATTGGCTAATCCCACACGCTTTATTAGTAAAGTTTGGGCATTAAAAGTTGTTGCAGCTCTTTCTATTTCTTCAGGTTCACGGATATGAATAAATAAAATTTCGCGATCTGAATTTTCAAATTCTGTAACGGCATCTATTGTACTTTTAAAAGCCATATCATTATAATTGGTTGTTAATCTTTTTAAATCGCTTAAAAATTTGCGATCTTTTTCTGTTTTTTGACCATTCCATCCAATTAATGTTGCAATTTCTTTTACTTTATCAATCGAAGAAAAGTTCATGACTTTGCCATATTTTGAACAAAAATCAACAAAAGTATCTTTGCCGCTTCCACCTGTGCCATTTATAATAATAATTTTCTTTTTCATAAATCCTCCATAATCTGTTTTATTATATCATTTTTTATCTTTGTTAAAATTATTTATTTAATTCTTAAGCTTTGTTTTCTATATCTTTTTTTAAGTTAAGAACTCTTTGGCTATTTTCAGCTTGATTTGTTTTTTGGAAGTGTTGAGCCATTAATTCTAAGATTTTCTGTAAATATATAAGTTCATCTT
>JAAWDB010000140.1 GCA_022793555.1 Bacilli bacterium | reverse complement strand
CATTTTCACATGTTTCAAATTCCCATCTGTCTATTTGAATGTCACCAGAAATTCCAATGATTTCTTCTGTACAAATATTATAATAAGAATCCTCAATTTTTACATATGGTGTAATAACGTCTCCTTCTTTTAAGATACCAACATTAGTTACTTTACTGCTATTTACAATAGATTTCATTGAGGGTTCACTATTGCATCCTGTTAAGCTTATTGGAAGCATGCAAACTCCTAAACCGTATAAGTATCCTTTCAACTTTTTTGAATTTTCTTTTTTCATTTTAAAATCTCCCCTTGTTTTTCATTTTATCAAAAAAAGATAAATAAATGAATATTTTTTTAATTTTAATCTGATAAAAAGTTGATAATTAAAGAAATTCAAGGTTTTATTAGTAAGATATACCGATTTTATGAAAAAGGGTGGTTAGTTATCCATAGTGTTTCAGTGATTAAAAAGAGCTTAATATTGTGTTAACAATCTAAAAAAGAATTATTTAACCTTTATTCTAAATATAGAATAGAGGTTTTTTCTAATTATAAAAATATGTCATTTGATTTGACATGGTCATACCAGTAGTAAGGAGTTTGGATTTTATGAAAAATAAGAAATTATGGATGATTACAGGTATTGTAGTTACTGTTTTAATTGTAGTAGGAATAAGTTATGCTTATTGGTTAAATGTTTTTGTGCAAAAAGATGATAATGTGGTTATTACTGATTGTTTTAAGATGAGTTTTGTAGAAGATAGTAGTAGTAATATTTCATTAGAACAAGGATACCCAATTAGTGATGAAGAGGGGGCTTTGTTAAAACCCTATAAGTTCTCGATTCAAAATATATGTACAAGTACAAATTCGTATCAAATAAATATTGAGAGTATGAAAGAAAGTACAATGCCAGATCGAGTTATAAAAGCAAAGCTCAATGATAGTGATGGAATATTACTTCGAAGTGAAGTAGATCCAGTAGTTGGAGAACATGCTTATAAGTTAGAAGAAGGAATAATCTATCCCAATGAGACGAAGAGTTATGAGTTAAGAATATGGATGGATGAAAGTACAACTATGGCGGATACAGATGCGATGAATAAAGAATTCATAGGAAAGGTAACAATAACCGCAAGTTATACGAAAGAAGAGTATAAAGATTATGTATTAAATGGAGTAGATCCGATATTAAAAGAAGGATTAATACCAGTAACGATAGATAATGATGGAGTGGTAAGAAAAGCGGATACAACAAGTCCATGGTATAGTTATGAAAATAAACAATGGGCGAATGCAGTTATCTTAAATGATGAGACAAAAGTGTATCGTAATCATGAAGAGATACCAGAAGAAAATATCGAATCCTATTTTGTATGGATACCAAAATATCGTTATCAACTATGGGATTTAGGAGAATATGAAGGACACACCACCATAGATGCTACAAAAGTACATGAGATACCAATAATCTTTGGAGATTATGATACACAAGATAATGTCAATGGAGAATGTAGTACACCAATGGAAAGTGGAGAAAGCGGAAACTGTCGAGTAGGAGATTACATGACGCATCCCGCATTTATCAGTATGAATACTAGAGGGTTATGGGTAGGTAAATTTGAAACTGGATATAAAGGAAGCACAGACAAAGTTAGTGCAGAAGTGAATGCAACTGAACCGGAAAAAGTCCAAATCAAACCCAATGTCAATAGTTGGAGAAATATTCAAGTAGCGAATGCTTTTTCTACTTCGTATAATTATAAAAGAGAATTAGATAGTCACATGATGAAGAATACGGAATGGGGAGCAGTTGCATATTTATCTCATAGTAAATATGGAAGCATGAGTAGTGTAAGAATTAATAATAATAGCAATTTCCTTACGGGATACAGTGCTGTAAATGAGCCTACTTGTGGATACACAGCTACTAATGAAGAATGTAATCGTTATGGAACAACTGATGATATTACAAAGTCTTGGAATACCGAAATTGGCTATTTAGCGAGTACAACTGGAAATATAACAGGTGTCTATGACATGAGTGGAGGAATACAGGAAAATTTAATGGGTGTTATGGTAGATAAAGCTGGAAAGCCAATGAGTGGAAGAAATAGTAAAGCTAATTCAGGATTCAATGGAACTTTTGGATGTCCAACCTGTGATGGAGATACCTCAGGTTTAACAGAGTTAACCACAGGTGTAAATTTTCCAGAATCCAAATACTATGACCGTTATAATTATTTGAATAATGATTTGGGATTTAAAAAAAGAATTTTAGGAGATGCAACAGGAGAAATGGGTCCATTTAAATCGGTTTATTTTGCAAGTTTTGAAAGACCAATTGGATCATGGCATCAAGACTCTGGTTTAAGTTTATGGGTAAATGATCCTTGGGTAAAACGCGGATGGAATTTTGATATGGGTGTTGAAGCTGGAGTATTTGCTTTTTCAAATACTATGTCAGTTGCAGATTCTTATTCAACATATCGTGTTGTTTTGAGTATGTAGTAGTTGAAAAATTTCAATAGAATTACTGTTTTTTGCAGGGATAAAATTTTTTAGACATAATATTATTCTTAAAAAAATAGACTAGTTATTAGTCTATAATTTAGGAATAATATTTTTCTTTTTGAAACAAATTATTCCAGTAGCAAATAATCCAAGTAAAATGATTAAGTTTTTAAAACTAAAGAAAATACCGGTTTGTGGATTTTCAATTTCATCATTTGAAGTTGAACTATTTGGTAGATTTGTTTCATCTTCAGGATCTTTTTGGTCTTCTTGTGTTCTCATTAAATTAAAACGATAGGTAATTTTGTTTTCTTCATCTAACGATTTAATTTCTAAATCAATAAACTTTGTACTCGTATCAATTTTAAAGGGAATAGTGTAATTTAAATTATTAGATACCATTGTATAATGAAGTATGATTGTTGTTATGTTTTCGTTAACTTTTAGTGTATAAGTTGTTTTATCTTTATTAAACTCTTCTGTGAGAATTGCATTTTCAATAAATAAATCTTTTATACTTGTATCTTTTTTTAGATTTTCTTCTGTCTGTTGTTGTTCTCTTGTAATATGAAGTTTGTAAGTTGTTTGGTTTTTATTTTCTGCTTCTACTAGGATTTCACAAATATTTTCTCCTACATTTAGTTGACAACTGGAATTTGATAAAATGTGTGCTTTAGGATCATTTACACTAGCTTGCCAAGTAATTTCTGTAATATCAAATCCTACTTTAATGGAATAGTTTTTCGTTTGAGGATTAAAATCTGGAAAAAGAGTTCCATGATTGATAGTTAATTCATTTAATGTTGCATCATCAGACAAAGTAGAAGAAGTCTGGGACTTTCTGGTGACATTAATTCGATAAACCTTTTGTTCACCGTTTTCTGCTTCTACTAGGATTTCACAAATATTTTTTCCTATATTTAATGAACAAGTAGTGTTCGATAAAATTTTAGCATTAGGATTACTTAATGTTGGGGTAAATATGATTTCTTTGACATCATTCTCAACACTAGTTTCGTAATTATCAATATTACTTTGAAATGTTGGTGATAGAATTCCTTTATTTATTTTTAAATCTTTTAACGATGCATCATTATTTAAACAAGTTTTTCTATAATTTTGTTCATTGGTAATGTTACCATTGATATCAAAATAATTTGTTTCAAAATCCTTTGTGCAACTGTTTATTCCCATATCGAGATTGTTTATTTTGGTCATGCTATCACTAGTGAGTTCAATCTTTATGGTGGCGATAAGGTAATCTCCTTTTTTTATTCCATTGTGAAAATAATAAAACTTTTCCGCATTTCCATTATTATTGATCCAGCCATCATTCATTTTAATATCTATGATTTTTCCATTTTCTATTTCCCATGTACCGCTAATATAATTTAAGTTTAAATCCTTGGCTTCTAAATAAAATTCAAAGGTATTTTCTGATAATCTTGTTGAATTTTTCCAAGACAAAGTTCCAGCCTCTACATTTTTTATAAAACCAAAACTTAATAAGATAAATAATAATATGGTTATTTTTTTCATGTTTTTCCCCCTAATCAAAAAAATTGTATTTAGTCTATCAAATAATACTTTATCTGACAATCATTTTTCTTTTCTTTTTACCATCTTTTTTAAATCGGTGTTATACTTTTAATGTAAGGAGGACAGTTCATGTCAATTATAAGAGATGTTTATGCTAGAGAAGTATTAGACTCTAGAGGAAATCCTACTGTAGAAGTAGAGGTTATTACAGAATGTGGCGATTTTGGAAGAGCTATTGTTCCAAGCGGTGCATCAACTGGGGAAAGGGAAGCTTTAGAACTTCGTGATGGTGATTCTAGTCGTTATTTAGGGAAAGGGGTTTTAAAAGCAGTAGAACATGTTAATACTGTTTTACGTGATTTAATTATTGGAATGGATGTTACGGATCAAGTAGCAATTGATAAAGTGCTTATTGAAGCGGATGGAACAAAAGATAAGTCTAAATATGGTGCAAATGCGTTACTTGGTATTAGTATGGCGGTGGCAAGAGCTGCAGCAGATCATTATGGAATGAGTTTATATCGCTATTTAGGTGGTGTGAATGCAAAGGTAATGCCAATTCCAATGATGAATGTTTTAAATGGTGGAGCCCATGCTGATAGTTCTGTTGACTTTCAAGAATTTATGATTATGCCTGTTGGAGCAACTTCAATTAAAGAAGCAGTTCGAATGGGTTCAGAAACTTTTCATCATTTAAAAAATGTTTTAAAAGAAATGGGACAAGTGACCGCTGTTGGAGATGAAGGTGGTTTTGCTCCTAACTTAGAAAATAATGAAGCTCCATTAAAATGTATTGTGGAAGCAATTACAAGAGCGGGTTATAAGCCAGGGGAAGATATTTGTATTGCAATGGATGTTGCTGCTAGTGAGTTTTATAATCCTGAGACTGGTAATTACGAACTAGTTAAAAGTGGTGAGGGAACTAAAACGAGTGATGAAATGATTTCTTGGTACGAAGAATTGGTAGAAAAATATCCGATTATTTCCATTGAAGATGGTCTTGGAGAAAGAGACTGGGATGGTTGGAAAAAGCTTACAGAACGTTTAGGAGATAAAGTGCAAATTGTTGGTGATGATTTGTTTGTTACGAATACAGAGATTTTCCAAGAAGGAATTACGAAAGGAATTGCTAATTCGATTTTAATTAAAGTAAATCAAATTGGAACTTTAACGGAAGCATTTGATGCGATGGAACTTGCGAAGAAACATGGATATACGAATGTTGTTTCTCATCGTTCTGGAGAAACTGAGGATACGACGATTGCCGATATTGTAGTAGCTTTTAATGCAGGACAAATTAAAACAGGTTCTTTATCTCGAAGTGAACGTATTGCTAAATATAATCAATTAATGCGAATTGAAGAAGAACTTGGAAGTGAAGCTATTTATCCACAACGAAAAGCTTTCTATAATATTTATAAAGATTAAAAAAAAGATTCTAGAAAAACTAGAACTTTTTTTATGCCATAATTTCTCCGCCGTTATTATGAATAACTTGACCAGTCATATAAGATGAATCATCACTGGCAAGGAAAACAAAAGTGGGAGCGAGTTCATAGGGATGAGCCCCACGATTCATTGGAGCATTGGAACCAAGAGTAGGAATTTTTTCTTTTACCCAACAATTTGGTTGAAGTGGCGTCCAAAAGAATCCTGGAGCAATAGCATTTACTCTAATGTCTTTTGAAGCTAGGTTTCTAGCAAGAGATCTGGTGAAACCTACAATTGCACCTTTACTTGTAACATAATCAATTAATTGTGGTTCGCCTTCAAAAGTAGTAATTGATGTTACGTTAATAATTGAACTACCTTTTTTTAAATAAGGTAAACAAGCTTTGGTTAAATAAAACATGCCATAAATATTTACTTTTAGCGTATAGTCAAATTGCTCATCACAAATATCGGTTAATTCATCGGCTTGATATTGGACACCAGCATTGTTTACTAGAATGTCGATTTGGCCAAAACAAGAAAGCGTTTTGGAAACAATCTGTTTGGAAAATTCAGGATTTGTTAAATCACCTGGAATGAGTAAACATTCACTTCCATATGATTCTACTTCATGTTTGGTAAGTTCTGCATCTTGGTGTTCATTAAAATAAGGAATTACTAATTTTGCTCCTTCTTTGGCAAAAGCAATGGCCGCGGCCCGACCTAAACCACTATCTCCTCCCGTAATGATTGCAACCTTATCTTTTAATTTTCCACTTCCACAGTAATTGGGATTATCGTAAATAGGAAGCGGTGTCATTAAATACTCCATTCCAACTAAGCCATTTTGATGTTGGGGAGGAGCCATTACATTAAATTTCGATACTTTAATTCCATTTTTATTATTATAGATATAAGTATCTCTTCCATACGAATATTTATTGTTCATCATACACCTCTTTTTATAGGTTATGTAATTTATTTACTTTGGTGTTTTTCTTAAAAATATCTTGGAATAAAAATTTAATAAATTTAGCTTTTCTAACAATAAAAAGTTCTTGCAAAATAAGGGTATTTTTTCTATAATTGTTTTAAGCGATGAAAAAAGAGTAGTAATAAATTTTCTTTTTTATAGAGAGTTTATGGAAGGTGAAAATAAACAAAAAGAAATTTATGAACTTGCTTTTGAATGTGTTGGGGTAATTTCCCTTATCAAATCTATGAGCTAATATTTTATTAGAAATTAAGGTGGTACCACGAACAATTCGTCCTTATGGATGGGTTGTTTTTCTTTTTAGGAGGAATGTTATGGAAAATTATTTATATCAATTTTTTTGGTTTGCTCTTTTTTTCATTATTGTTTTTATTGTTTACTTTTTTCTGTTACGTCATAAATTAAAACGAAAAAAAGAAAAAAATATTGGAGAAATTAGTTATTTAATTCGTAAATTTAAACTGGATGTGAAAAAACTTAATTATTGGAAAATGATTATACCAATCAGTCTTATTAATGCGTTTATTATTTCGTTTGTAGCAACAGTGATTATGATATTTCCCGTTGATATGATTTGGCAGCTTTTGATTGGTTTTGTATTTCTCTTTTTTCTCATTTATGCAATTTATGAGATTTATGGAAGACATTTAGAAAAAAAATATGGAAAAGATAGGTGATTAAGATGGATTTTAAAAAAATAGAAGAAAAATGGCGAAAATATTGGGAAGAGCATGAGACATTTAAAACAGATGTTTGGGATTTTAGTAAACCTAAGTATTATGCTTTAGATATGTTTCCATATCCTTCTGGGGTAGCGCTACATTGTGGACATGTGGAAGGATATACTGCAACGGATATTATTGCTCGTATGAAACGGATGCAAGGGTATAATGTTCTTCATCCTATGGGTTTTGATTCTTTTGGATTACCTGCAGAGCAATATGCGATTAAAACTGGAAATCATCCCGAAGGATTTACGAAAGCAAATATTGAAACGTTTAAAAGTCAACTTCGGTTGGTAGGTCTTTCTTACGATTGGGATAAAGAAATTTCTACATGTGATCCAGATTATTATCATTGGACACAATGGATTTTCAAACAACTTTATCAAGATGGGTTAGCAACTTTAAAAGATATGCCAGTTAATTGGTGTGAAGAGTTAGGTACTGTACTTGCTAATGATGAGGTTATTGATGGAAAAAGTGAACGAGGAGGATTTCCAGTTGTTCGTAAGAATATGAAACAATGGGTTATTGATATGCCTCGTTATGCCGATAAGTTATTGAGTGGGTTGGAATCTTTAGATTGGCCAGAATCGACGAAAGAAATTCAACGAAATTGGATTGGTAAATCAACAGGAGCTTTAGTTGATTTTGAAGTTAAAGGAGTAGATGCTAAGTTTACGGTATTTACGACTAGACCAGATACTTTATTTGGAGCTACTTATTGTGTTTTAGCACCAGAACATGAGTTAGTAGAACAAATTATGAGTGAAGAACAAAGTAAAGATGTCATGGATTATAAAAGGGAATGTGCTCATAAATCGGAACTAGAGCGAACGGAACTTAATAAGGAAAAAACGGGAGTTTTTACGGGAGCGTATGCTATTAATCCAGTAAATAATAAAGAAATTCCAATTTGGATTAGTGATTATGTTTTAGCAACTTATGGAACAGGAGCTATTATGGCAGTTCCTGCTCATGATGATCGTGATTTTGAATTTGCTAAGAAGTTTAATATTCCAATTCTTCCTGTTTTAGCCCCGAAATATCAAGATGAAAAAAATCCTGTTCAAGAAGGAAAACCTAACACAGAACGAAATACGGTTATTGTTGTTGCTCATTATAAAGATGAGTATTTGGGTGTTCGTTATCAAAAATTTGATTGGCAAACTTTTCCTATGGGAGGCATTGAAGATAATGAAGAGGTATTAGAAGCAGCAAAACGGGAATTGTTTGAAGAAACTGGTTGTAGTGATATTAAAAGCATGCGTATTGTCCCATATGTTTTTCAAGATTCTTTCTATGCGGCACATAAGGGCGTCAATCGTCTTACGACCAATACAATTGTGGAAATTGAATTAAGTTCGAAGAACCAAGAAGAGTTATCTAATGAGGAAAAAGAAATTCAAGAGCCATTTTGGATTAAGAAAGATGAACTTAATGATTGGTTAAGTATCGATTCTCATAAGCGTGTCTTTACCTATATGTTAGAAGGCGATCATGCATTTACTGAAGATGGTAAACACATTCATTCTGAGTTTTTAGATGGATTAAATAAACAAGATGCCATTGATAAAATGATTACATGGTTAGAAGAACATCATGTCGGAAGTAAAAAGGTTAATTATCGGTTACGCGATTGGATATTTGCTCGTCAGCGTTATTGGGGTGAACCAATTCCTATTGTACATTTTTCTGATGGAACGCTTGAAGCTTTAGACGATGAAAAGTTACCATTAATACTTCCGGAACTTGAAGATTATTCTCCAAGTAAAACGGGGGCTAGTCCACTTGAAAAAGCGGTTGATTGGGTTAATGTAGAAATTAATGGAAAACGAGGAAAGTTAGAGACTAGTACGATGCCAGGGAGTGCGGGATCTAGTTGGTATTTCTTACGATATATTGATCCTCATAATGAAAATGCTATTGCAAATTCAGAATTAATGAAACATTGGATGCCAGTTGATTTGTATGTAGGAGGGCCAGAGCATGCGGTAGGGCACTTATTATATTCTCGTATGTGGAATCATTATTTATATGATAAGGGAATTGCACCTACTGAGGAACCATTCCAAAAATTAGTTCATCAAGGAATGATTTTGGGAGCAAATGGAATCAAAATGGGAAAAAGGTATCCAAAATATTCAGTAAATCCAAATGATATTATTCGTGATTATGGAGCAGATACTTTGCGATTCTATGAAATGTTTATGGGACCACTTGAAGCAGATAAGCCTTGGAGTATGGAAGGTGTTGTTGGAGCTAAAAAGTTCTTGGACCGTGTATGGCGTTTGTTTGAATCAGATATGGTTCAGGATAAAGAAAATTTGAATTTGGAACGAATTTATCATCAAACAGTAAAAAAAGTGACAAATGATTTAGAATCTCTTAATTTTAATACGGCAATTAGCCAAATGATGATTTTTATTAATGCAGTTTATAAGGAAAGTATTTTTCCAAAAGAGTATGCCGAAGGTTTTGTTAAGTTATTAAATCCTATCGCTCCGTTTATCACAGAAGAGATTTGGGAACGACTTGGACATACTGAGTCGATTGCCTATGCAACATGGCCAACTTATGAGGAAGAAAAAACGATTGAAAATGAAATTACGATTGGAATTCAAATTAATGGAAAGTTACGTAGTGAGATAACCATTCCTATGGATTTAGAAAAAGAAAAAGTTTTAGACATGGCTATGAATGATGAAAAAATTCAAAATTACATTAAGGAGAAAGAAATCGTTAAGAGTATTGTAGTTCCTAATAAAATTGTTAATCTTGTTATTAAATAAGCTGTATTATTTTTTGAAGAGAAAAGTTTAGAATAATATTTAAAGAGATTTCAGCATGATGCTGAAATTTTTTTTGTGTTGTACTAAGTGATTAAAAAAGCTTAATATTGTGTTAACAATCTAAAAAAGGAATCATTTAACCTTTATTCTAAATATAGAATAGAGGTTTTTTATGTTTGGTAATAGTTTATTTTTTTCTTAGAAATAACTAGTAAAGTATTAGAAATAATGATAGAATT
>JAAWDB010000139.1 GCA_022793555.1 Bacilli bacterium | reverse complement strand
TCCATAAGTTAAGGTTCCTGTTTTATCAAAAACAATGGTATTTACTTTCTCTGCATTCTCAAGGATTTCGCTTTTTTTAATCAAAATCCCATGACTTGCACATAATCCTTCTGCTACCACAATAGCAAGTGGCGTAGCAAGACCTAAACTACAAGGACAAGCAACCACTAAAATCGTTACAAAGGTGATCAAACTAGTTCCTACATCATATCCTAAAACCAAATAAACAATAAACGAAATTACTGCAATGATAAGAACGAATGGGACAAAATATCCAGATACTTTATCGGCAATTTTAGCAATTGGTGCTTTGGTATTACTAGCTTCAAAAACTAATCGAACAACTTCAGATATGGTTGAATCTTTTCCTATTTTTTCTGCTTTATATTCAACGTATCCATCATAATTAATACTACCCGCAATAACCTTATCACCATCTTTTTTACCTACTGGTTTACTTTCTCCTGTAATAAATGATTCATCAAAATGGGCATTACCGAAAACAATTGTCCCGTCTACTGATATTTTCTCCCCTGGCTTTGATATAACAATATCTCCTTTACAAACTTCATCAATGGTTACTTCTTTTTCTTTTCCATTCACTTTAATAACCGCTTTATCTGGAGTTATTTCTACCAATTTTTGAATGGCTTCTTTCGTTTTATCTTTACTGATTCCATCCAAATATCTTCCTAATTTCACAAAATATATAACCATTGCAGAAGCTTCAAAATAAAGATTATGAATAGAATGAATATTTCCATTAAACAATAAAATCATATGATATGTACTATAAATAAAACTACTTAAAACGCCAATTCCCACTAACGTATCCATATTTGGTGTTTTATGTATGAGATTTTTATATCCATTTTTCAAAAGATCAAAACCATATATAATAAAAATGATTGCCAAAAGAAATAAAGAGTATGCGTAATTATTAGGATTCTTATTCATATCAATTATTGGAATGGATGGTAAATGAATCATTTTCCCCATAGATATATACATTAAAAAAATCACCAATACAGTTGAACAAATAAAAACATAATACTGTTTTTTTCTTTTTTCTTCAAATTTAATTTCTTTAAACTCGCCGAGACTTTTAAACCCTGCTTTTTTTACAAATTCCTCAATTTTAGATAAACCCAAAATCTTCTCATCATACATAATAGTAGCATTTGCCATAACTAAATTAACACTGGCACTAGTTATACCATGTTGTTTATTCAAATATTTTTCAAGTCCATTCGAACAAGCGCTACAAGTCATTCCATCAATGGCC
Organism: Bacilli bacterium; assembly: GCA_022793555.1. Taxonomy (GTDB): domain Bacteria; phylum Bacillota_I; class Bacilli_A; order RF39; family UBA660; genus MGBC162267. Next base: position 9,395 of record JAAWDB010000139.1, on the reverse strand, counting down.
AAAATGATCTTTTTCATTGTTTTTCCTTTACTAAAAATCCCATATCATCTAGGATATCTAGTATTATTTTTTGCTCAATATTTTTATTTAAAGTAACTTTAACTGTTCCATCATTATGATTAGCCACAACACTTTCTACCTCATTCAATTCCTTAATACGATTTTGAATTCTATTTTCACAACTTTCGCAATGCATTCCTTCCACATAAAAAAATACTTCTTTCATAAAAAATTTCCTTTCTATCTATTTATTAAACTTCTTAAACAAACTGATCACTTCATCAATTTTTTCTAACTTACCATTTTCGAAATCTCTAGCTACACACGTATATAAATGTTTTTCTAATACATAGTTAGACACACTTTTAATCGAGTTTTCGACTGCCGATAATTGAATTAACAAATCATTACAATAAACATCTTCTAAAACCATCTTTTTTATTCCTTTGATCTGACCTTCAATGCGATTTAATCTATTATTTAAATTTTTCTTTTCTTCTTCACTTCGAATTGTTTTTTTATGACTTATACCATTTTTTTTCATATCAACCTCCTTCTATATAATATACCCCAATAGGTATTTTGTAAACAAAAAAACAATTTTCTAAAAAAGCCATATTTCCTCAAAGCAAAATTTGTTAATCTTACCAATAACCTAACATTTCAAAATCCATGCAATCAAATTTTTTTATTTTATTCCAATCTCTTTCTAAAACTATATCATCAACTAACTTAGCTTTATATAATAGATCTAATGTCTTAAAGCTATATTCTCTACTTTGTTCTTCAAGTGAACCACATCTTTGAAAAGAACAATGATCATCATAAATAATAATCATATATTCATAACTTTTATCTTCAAATATTAACTTTAACTCTGCTTCAATACGGTTTTCATTTATACTTTTTAACAATAAATTCTTTATTTCTTCAAAAGTATATTTTGCCATTACATCAACTCCTAAATTATTATTTTTATTACTTGATAATAAATTCTTCTGTTTTTAAATCACAATAATATCTACCACTTATAGAAGTAAACTTTAATACACAATAATTTGGATCGGTAACCCCTTTTTTATAAAATATTGTGTCACCTTTTCTCCATATCATATCCTTTATTTCTTGATTAGTTAATACCTCCATTTTTCCTTTTAACATTACACCAACATATTTTATTAATCCTTTATGATAAAAATACAGACTTGCTTTAGGATTATTTTTATATTGTTGTACTCTCATTGATGATGTATTAGTCGAAAAATAAAATTCTTTAAGACCATTTCTTTTTCTAGGTTTTAGCATTGCTTTAACATTAGGAAAACCATCACTATCAATAGAACATATAAAACTTACTTTTTTGTTTATCTATAAATTTTTCGATTTTGCCTAAATTCATATATTAAATTCCTTTCCTTTTGTATTCCATATCAAATACTTATATATATCATACCTTAATCACAATAAATAATGTTTTTAATTTTCACTTCATTTCAAAAAAATTACGAACAACAATATCAAATAAAATATATTTTTGCATAAAAAAAAAGAGTTGTTTGACTCTTCTTACATTACAATTACTTGTATTTTTAATTTAATTCAATTTTTTCTTTACCACCCATATATGGTTGCAACGCTTTCGGAATGAGTATTGAACCATCCTTTTGATAATTGTTCTCAATTACTGCAATTAATCCACGTGGTGTTGCTAAAACTGTGTTATTTAATGTTGAAACCAAATAATTACCATTTTCTCCTTTAGCTTTTATTCCTAATCTTCTAGCTTGAGCATCCCCCAAAGTGGAACAAGAACCAACTTCAAAATATTTTTGTTGTCTTGGACTCCATGCCTCTACATCACATGATTTAACTTTAAGATCAGCAAGATCTCCAGAACAACATTCAAGTGTTCTAACTGGAACATCTAAATTTCTAAAAAATTCCACTGTAAACTGCCACATTTTATTATACCAGTCCATTGCCTCTTCAGGTTTACATAAAACTACCATCTCTTGTTTTTCAAATTGATGTACTCGGTATAAACCTCTTTCTTCGATACCATGTGCACCAACTTCTTTTCGAAAACATGGAGAATAAGAAGTTAAAGTAATGGGTAGTTCCTCTTCTTTAACGATTTGACCTTTAAACTTACCAATCATAGAATGTTCGGAAGTTCCAATCAAATACAAATCTTCATTTTCAATTTTATACATCATATTTTCCATTTCTGAAAAAGACATAACCCCATTTACAACATCGCTGCGAATCATAAAAGGTGGAACACAATAAGTAAAACCTTTATCAATCATAAAATCTCTAGCATAAGATAACATCGCTGAATGAAGTCTTGCAATATCTCCCATTAAATAATAAAAGCCATTACCGCTCGTTCTACCTGCAGAATCCTTATCAAGCCCATTCAAAGCTTCACAAATTTCTGCATGATACGGTATCTCAAAATCAGGAACAAAAGGTTCTCCAAATTTTTCAATTTCTACATTTTCGGAGTCATCTTTTCCAATTGGAACACTATCATCCATAATATTAGGAATAATCATCATTTTTTCCTTAATTTGACTTGCTAGTTCTTCCTCTAATTCTTCCAAATGAATTAATTCTTCATTAATCTCATTCACTTGACTTTTAACTTTTTCTGCTTCTTCCTTTTTCCCGTCTCGCATTAGTACGCCAATTTGACTAGATAAGTCATTTCTTTTTTTTCGAGATTCATCAATTTTAACTTGCGTTTCTCGTCTTTTTTGATCATTAGTGATAACTTCATCCACAAAAGGTATCTTCTCATCTTGAAACTTTTTCCTAATATTTTCTTTAACAATTTCTGGATTTTCTCTTACAAATTTAATATCTAACATAAAAATTCCTTCTTTCTAAATAAAAAACCACAAAACTACTACTCAAAAAGGAGCAAATAGTCTTGCGGTGCCATCCTTAAAACATCTTAATTTGGGATAACGGCTATTAAACCGGGAATGATTAATTCCTCTAAAAAGGAGAAACAAAATAACCATTTTATTCGTTTTCACCAAGCACGAACTCTCTACTAAAATGATTTATTTCATCATATCTTTTTTGCGATTTCCTCTATAGTATACCACAAAATAGTCATTTGAAAATCTTTTTTTAAAATTTTTATTCTTTTTGATCATTCATTTGCTTCAATAAATTTAAAAAATCTTCCTTAGAAACCGTTATCGTTTCTTCACTACCAAATTTACGATAACTAATCATTTCTTCATCAACTTCCTTTTGACCAAGAATAATCGTTATAGGAATTTTTCTTACTACACTTTCTCGCATTTTATAGCTTAATTTTTCATTTCTACGGTCAATTTCTACCCGATAATCATTACGTAACATCTCATAAATTTCATTGGCATACATTTCATGATATTCTAAATTAACTGGAATAACATTTACTTGAACTGGCGCAAGCCACAAAGGGAAAGCACCTTTCGTTTCTTCAATTAAATAAGCCATAAATCGGTCGAAAGTACCTAAAATTGCTCGATGAATTACTACTGGTCTTTTCTTTAATCCTGACTCGTCAATATAATTTAAATCAAAACGTTCTGGAAGTAAAAAGTCTAACTGACAAGTAGATAAAGTAATATCATGTCCAATCGCCGTTTTAATCTGAACATCTAATTTTGGCCCATAAAAAGCAGCTTCTCCAACAACTTCATAATATGGCATACCAAGTTCATCTAATACATGTCGAAGTTCATTTTCTGCTTTATTCCACATTTCATCATCTTGGAAATACTTTTCTTTATCAGAAGGATCCCGCAAAGATAAACGAAAACTATAATCGGTAATATGAAAATCATGGTAAACATCCAATATTAATTCAACGACTTTCGCAAATTCTTCCTTGATTTGATCTGGACGCACAAATAAGTGAGCGTCATTTTGGCACATTGCTCTAACACGTTCAAGTCCGCAAACAGCACCACTTGCTTCATAACGAAAATCAGGTGCTAATTCACCAATTCTTATTGGTAAATCACGATAACTGTGAATTTTATTCTTAAAAATAAGCATATGATGCGGACAATTCATTGGACGAAGTACCATTTCTTCTTTATCCATTTCCATAACTGGAAACATATCATCCTTATAATGATCCCAGTGTCCACTAATTTTATAAAGTTCGGTATTAGCTAAACATGGCGTATAAACATGCTGATATCCAAGTTTTCTTTCCTTATTTCGAATATAATTTTCTAACTCTGTTCGAACTACTGCCCCATTGGGAAGCCATAAAGGAAGCCCTGGTCCAACTAATTCATGACTCATAAATAACTCTAATTCTTTTCCCAATTTTCTATGATCACGCATTGCAGCTTCTTCCAAAGCTTTTAAATGATTTTCTAGGGCTTCTTCACTATCAAAACAGATTCCATAAATACGTTGTAACACCTTATTATTTGAATCTCCCTTATAATAAGCTCCACTAAATTTTAATAACTTAAAATATTTTAATTCTTTGACAGTTTCTACATGAGGTCCTCGACAAAGATCAGTAAAATCACCTTGAGTATAAGAAGAGATCACCTCATCATCACTCATATTTTCAATTAAATCAATTTTATAAGGATCATCATGAAATTGTTCTAAAGCTTCTTTCTTAGACAATTCGTGACGAACAATTCGCTTACCATCCTTACTAATCTTCTTCATTTCTTTTTGAATGCGTTCTAAATCTTCTTCTTTAAGAGTAATATCTCCTAAATCAATATCATAATAAAATCCCTCTTCAATCACTGGTCCTACCCAAAATTTAGCATCTGGATATAAATGTTTCACGGCCTGTGCAAGTAAATGCGCACAACTGTGATTCATAACACTTAACTTTTCATCTTCTTTAATATTTACCATTAAAATCATCCTTTTTTCTTAATCTTTAAATCTTACTAATAATTTACCTAATTTTTCATAAATCCTTACATAAAATATAAAAAAAGATGATACCCAAGGAGTCATTACTGACGGTACCATCCTAATATACTTAATTTAAATTAACGAGTTTCCCCGGGATTTATTAATCCTCTCAGAAAGGAGTAACCAAAATATTTTAGATAAGCTTGCACCAACCGCTTATTCTCTAAACTAATAATATAGAAGTCATATCTTTCCTCATTGATTTACACGCTTATTATAACGCGTCCAAACTAATTTGACAAGTACTCTTAAATCAAAGTTTCAAACATAAACTCTTAACGATATCATCATGATAAAAACTATAATTTTCAAAACACATCCTTTTCTTTGGAAACGATAAAACGGAAAATCCTCCCGCCAGTTCATAATCAGCAGTTGCTGGATTAGGATGAGCATCACTACAAGTATTTAAACGAAATAATTTTCGTCGTGCATCATATTCAAAATAATGAGAATGCCCTCTTAAACTAAGTTCACATCCATTATTTAAAACACAATATACATTTTGAATAGGATGAGATAAATAAAACATATGATCATTAATCTGAAACCGATACCCGCCATAAGCTAAAACGCAAACTTTTTTATTTAAAGCTGGAAGTTCTTTAAATAAATCAAATCCAAAATGTCTAAATCTTTCATCATGATTTCCAAGTAAAATATAAGTAAAAATTTTTTGGGGATAATTCATTTGAAAATCGTTTAATTGTTCTTGAAAATAAGGTCGAACTTTTTCAACTTCTGTTTGTACATTATCATTTTTTTGAAACCCATCTAATAAATCACCTAAATGTAAAACTACTTCAATGTCATTGTAATAAAAGAAATCATAAGCAGCTTCAATATAATCCCAACGTGTTTTCGAATTACCGATATGAGTATCTGAAATAATTCCAACACGATTTGCTTTAATAGAAGTAAAAATTTTTTTTCGTTTTAATAACTTCCGATAGTAATCCAATCTTGTGTCCAAATACTCATTAGATATATAATTCTCCAAAATACCTAAAACTTCTCCATAAGTTAATTGATATTTTAACAATACATAATTAAAATCATTATAATATAAATCTTCTAAAATTGGACCCATTGCAATTTTTTTCATATAACTAATTCCCCTAAAAAGATAATACCATAAAATTTAGTTTTTTAGTGCAAAATTATTTTTGTAACACTTTCCATAGAATATACTAGTACTTAGTTAAAAAATGGAAATTTAATACTATAAATTTATATTCATAAAAAGTAAAAAAGCTCTAGCAATCTAGAACCTTTTTTAAGCAATGTTTTGTTTGATAATAACAAACTTTTCATTTAAAATATCTACTAGAAAAGAATCGTTAAATTCTGTATCATCTTTTAAAAGTTCATTAGCAAGTAACGTTTCAATATTCTTAGTAACATAGCGTTTAATTGGACGAGCTCCATATTTTTCATCATAAGCTTCTTCTATCACTTTTTCTTTCGCTTGTTCTGTTAATGAAAGATGAATATTACTTGGTGCCAAACGATTTTGTGTTTCCAAAATTATTTTATCTAAAATAGAATGAATCATTTCTTTCTTTAATGGATTAAAGACAATAATCTCATCAATTCGATTATTAAATTCTGGCCGAAAATCACTCCTTAACTCATCCATTACTAAATCCTCAGCATGATCTGGATTTTCTAAAATATACTCACTACCTAAATTACTCGTCATAATAATAATGGTATTCTTAAAATCTACAGTTCTTCCTTGACTATCCGTAATTCGTCCATCATCCAAAATTTGTAATAAAATATTAAATACATCTTTATGCGCTTTCTCAATTTCATCAAATAAAACAATACTATAAGGATTTCGTCTTACGGCCTCCGTTAATTGACCACCCTCATCGTATCCTACATATCCTGGAGGAGCACCTACTAAACGAGATACATTAAAGCTTTCCATATATTCCGAACAATCAATCCGAATCATATGTCTTTCATCATCAAATAACTCATAAGCAAGACTCTTAGCTACTTCTGTTTTTCCAACACCTGTTGGTCCCAAGAAAATAAATGAGCCAATCGGACGATTTGGATCCTTAATTCCACTACGAGCCCTTATAATCGCATCACTTACTAATTGCAAAGCTTTATCTTGACCCATAACTCGTTTTTTCATATTATCATTTAAAGAAAGTAGTTTTTCACGCTCCCCACTTACTAACTTTTGCACTGGAATATTCGTCCAACGAGAAATAATACCAGCAATATCTTCCTCGGAAACCACATCACTCAAAATTTGGGATTTTGTCTCTTCTCTAAAACGATCTAGCTCTGCTTCTAAATTAGGAATTACACCATGTCGTAACTTAGCAGCATTTTCTAAATCATAATTATTTTCTGCCGTTTCCAAATCAAATTTTGCTTTCTCTAATTCCTCTTTCTTTTTATTAATTCTTTCATTTAAACTTTTTTCTTCTTCCCACTTAGAACGCATTTCATCTTCTTTTACTTTTAATGCTGAAATTTCTTTTTCAATTTCTTCTTTACGGGCATTACTTAAATCATCTTTTTCTTTTTTTAAGGCTTGTAGTTCAATTTGAAGGCGCATTATATGACGTGTTAATTGATCAAGTTCTACGGGTACTGAGTCCATTTGCATTTTAATCGTCGCACAAGCTTCATCAACCAAATCGATGGCTTTATCTGGTAAAAAACGATCTGTAATATAGCGATCACTAAGAGTTGCTGCTGCAACTAATGCACCATCTTTAATCGTAACTCCATGAAATACTTCAAAACGTTCCTTTAAACCACGTAAAATCGTAATAGTATCCATTACATTAGGTTCACTAACAAGTACTTTTTGAAAACGTCTCTCAAGCGCTCCATCTTTTTCAATATATTTACGATATTCATTTAACGTAGTAGCACCCACAAGACGTATCTCTCCACGAGCAAGCATTGGTTTTAACATATTTCCAACATCCATTGTCCCCTCTTGGCCACTTCCGACAATCATGTGAATTTCATCAATAAACATAATAATGTCTCCATTACTATCTTTTACCTCTTTTAAAACGGCTTTTAAACGTTCCTCAAATTCTCCACGATACTTTGCTCCTGCTACCAAAGCACCTAAATCAAGTTCCCAGATTCGTTTGTTTTTCAAGCTACCTGGAACATCGCCTTTAATAATACGGCTAGCGAGTCCCTCAACAATAGCTGTTTTTCCAACCCCTGGTTCACCAATTAATACAGGGTTATTTTTCGTTTTTCTTGATAAAATGCGAATAATATTTCGGACTTCTTCATCTCTTCCAATCACGGGATCAACTTTGTTATCCATCACATTTTTAGTAATATCACGACCATATTTTTCTAAAACATTCTTTAAACTATCATTCTCTTGAAAATTCATAAAATTCCCTCCTTTTTTACTATACCCAATTTTAACACAATTATTAGCACTCGTCAACAACAAGTGCTAATACATTATTCTCCTATTTTTAATAATTAATGTTATAATAAGCAAAAAAAGAGAGGAAATAAAAAAATGGAAAAAATAACCGAACTACAACAGAAGCTCATACTTGCCTTACAAAAAGAAGAACGACTACTAGAAGAAATGCTAAAATCACCCACAAAAGATCGCTCAAAAATTAAGCGTTGCCAAAGAAAAATAAAACAAATTCATCAAGAAATATTTGAAAATGTGACAGGTCAAAAAGAAGATCTAAAAGAAAAAATCTCCCAAAATCTTTGGGAAGAAGCTCAATTACAAAATTATTTTGGCGTTTACCAAAATCAAAAATCTCCTTACACGATTTTCGACATAGCAGCTATAGATTATCATACAGTTTTAATCCAAGCCGGATATACTCAATATTTCAAAGCAAGACACCGCAATCCAAATAATGACTTAATACACAATTCCATTATCTTAAAAGATACTCCGAATGGACTTTTTAGATATAATGAACAAAAATTAGAAACCAAAGATCAGCCAACAGACATTACCACAAAAGCTTCTTTAAAATTAAAAGATCCAAATAGAAATATTTACATTTTCCATATTCAAGAATGCTTAAACGAAAACATAAAAATTGAAGCAAAGATAGATCGTTATAGATATGGATTATATCTTTTTAAAAGAGATTTCTTAAGAGGAAAAATAACTTCTGAAGACTTAGAACAATTTACCGAAAAAATAAATCAAGTAGAATTTGATTATTGGAACAACCGCGAATACTTTAAATATTTAAAACAGGAAAGCAAAAGTATTGATTTATTAAAAGAAACAACAAAAGCAAAAAAAAGAACATTTTAAAAGTTACCCATAAAGGTAACCTTTTTCTTAAATTGAAATTTGAACCGCACCACTAGGGGCGGCTTTTTGATATAATAAAAGAGCCCAACCCGGCAAGGAGGAGCTCATATATGAATTATAAACAATTAAC
>JAAWDB010000011.1 GCA_022793555.1 Bacilli bacterium | reverse complement strand
TGTATATGGCTTAAAAAGAGGCAAAATTATGTGGTTAGAGTATTTAAAATTGCTAAATTTTAGAAATTATGAAAAGCTTGATGTAAAATTTCATCCAACTTTAAATCTAATATATGGTAAAAATGGAGAAGGAAAAACAAATTTAGTGGAATCTATTTATGTTTTAGGTTTGACCCGTAGTTTTCGTCTTGTTAATGATCGTACTTTAATTCATCATAATTATGAGCTTGCAAAAATAGAGGGTAGTGTGCATAACCGTTATGAAACAAATTATAAAATTATCCTGAGTAAGGATGGTAAAAAAGTACAAATTAATAATAATAAAGTATTAAAACTTAGCGATTATGTATCCAAAATTAATATTATTTTATTTCATCCAAATGATTTGAAAATAATTAAAGATACGCCATCTATCCGAAGAAAAAATTTAAATATTGACATTTCTCAGTTAAATCTTAATTATTTAAAAGATTTGAATGCTTATAATAAGGTTTTAAAACAAAGGAATGCCTATTTAAAGCAACTATTGTTAAATGGGAATAATAGTAGTTCATATTTAGATATTTTAACACAGAAGATGGTTGAGTATGGCTTACGTATTCACAAAGAGCGTGTTAAGTTTATCGAATTTTTAAATTCCTATGTATCCAAAATTTATTTTGAAATAGCAAAAAAAGGAAATTTGAAAATAGAATATGTATCTGATTATTGTAATCTTGATGAGGAAGATCTTCAAAAAATGTATGAAAAATCCTTAAAAAAAGATTTAAGTTTTGGAAAAACCAATTTAGGTATTCATACTGATGATCTGATTTTTCAACTAGATGGTCGAGATTTAAAAGATTATGGCTCAGAAGGTCAACAAAAAAACGCTATTATTTCGATGAAATTTGCAGAATTAGAGTTATTTAAAAAGCAAAAAGGTTATTATCCTATTTTAATTTTAGATGATTTATTTAGTGAACTGGATGAGGATAAAATTCAAAATATTTTAAATTTTATTACTAAGGAAATTCAAGTGTTTATAACTACCACAAATGTAAATCATTTGGGGTGTGTTGATAATAAATGTTATCGAAGTTTTCATATTGAGAATGGACAGATTATGGAGGTAGTGGAGCATGAATAATGAAAATGGACATTATAATGATAATGATATTCAAGTTTTAGAAGGCTTGGAAGCAGTAAGAAAACGTCCTGGAATGTACATTGGAACAACTAGTGAAGTAGGATTACATCATTTGGTTTGGGAAATTGTGGATAATTCAGTGGATGAAGCGTTAGCAGGTTATTGTGATGATATTGAGGTTGTTATTGGTAAAGGTAATACTATTACAGTAAAAGACGACGGTCGAGGAATGCCTACTGGAATTAATGCAAAGACTGGTTTATCAACGGTTGAGACAATATTTACAGTGTTACATGCTGGTGGAAAATTTGGCGGCGGTGGTTATAAAGTTAGTGGAGGTCTTCATGGTGTTGGGGCAAGTGTCGTAAATGCATTGTCTGATTGGCTTGAAGTAAGAGTATATCGAGATGGTGAAGTGCATTATCAACGATTTGAAAATGGAGGACATCCTGTTGAGCCATTAAAAGTGATTGAAAAATGTGCTGATGATCGAACAGGGACAAGTGTAACCTTTAAGCCAGATGCGACGATTTTTCAGGAAACAACGATTTTTAATTACACTACACTTGCCAATCGTTTGCAACAAATTGCCTTTTTGAATAAAGGTCTTCAAATTCGTTTAATCGATGAACGTGAAGAAGAGAAGAGTTCGACTTTCTTGTATAATGGAGGAATTATCGAATATGTTCAGATGTTAAATAAGAATAAGAATCCTATTCATGATGATATTGTATATGTAGAGGGAAGAGAAAATGATATTATTGTTGAAGTCGCGATGCAATATAATGATTCTTATAATTCTTCTATTTATTCTTTTGTTAACAACATTAATACTGGTGATGGTGGAACCCATGAGGAAGGGGTAAAAAGAGCCTTAACCAGAATTATTAATTCTTATGCTAAAAATGCTAAAATTTTGAAAGAGAATGATGAATCTTTAACGGGCGATGATGTAAGAGAAGGTCTTACTATGATTGTAAGTTGTAAGCATCCTGATCCTCAGTTTGAAGGGCAAACGAAGGGAAAACTTGGAAGTGCTGAAGTTAAGAAAATTTCGGATGATATATTTAGTAATGGTTTTGAACGTTTTTTAATGGAGAATCCTGAGGAAGCCCGAGTTATAGTAGATAAAGCTACAGTAGCAGCAAGAGCAAGAATGGCAGCTAAGAAGGCAAGGGAATTAACTCGTCGTAAAACGGCTTTGGATACTTTTAATACTATTGGAAAACTTGCAGATTGTACAAGTAAAGATGCTTCTATTTCAGAAATTTTCTTAGTCGAAGGAGATAGTGCAGGTGGTTCTGCGAAAGATGCTAGAATGCCTAAGACACAAGCAATTTTGCCTCTTCGAGGAAAGATTTTAAATGTTGAAAAAGCAAGACTTGATCGTGCGTTAGGAAATGAAGAAATTCGTACTATTATTACTGCATTTGGAACTGGTATTGGTGATGATTTTGATATTGAAAAGCTTCGATATCATAAGATTATTATTATGACCGATGCCGATGTGGATGGTAGTCACATAAGAATTCTTTTATTAACATTATTTTACCGCTTTTTTAAGCCGATTGTAGAAGGTGGGTATGTATATGCCGCACAACCTCCTTTATATCGAATTACATATGGTAAAAATATTAAATATGTACAAAGTGATGAAGAGTTAGCAGAATATCGTGCAACGCTTCCACCAAATGCTAAACCTGTTGTTCAACGTTTCAAAGGTTTAGGAGAAATGGATGCGAAAGATTTACGAGAAACAACAATGCATATCGAAAATCGTGTTTTGAAGAGAATTACAGTTGAGGATGCTATGGCTGCGGATCAAACGTTTAATGATTTAATGGGCGAAGATGTATTGCCGCGAAAAAGCTATATTGAAGAAAATGCTCAGTTTGTTAAGAATTTGGATGTTTAGGAGGTAGAGTATGGATAGAATAATTGAAAATAATATTGTAGATGAAGTAAAAGATTCGTTTTTAGATTATGCTATGAGTGTAATAACTGCTCGTGCTTTGCCTGATTTACGTGATGGATTAAAACCCGTTCATCGTCGTATTTTGTATTCTATGTATGAATCTAGTTATACACCAGATAAACCGCATCGTAAGAGTGCAAGAATTGTTGGAGATGTTATGGGAAAATACCATCCTCATGGTGATTCTTCCATTTATGATGCTATGGTTCGTATGGCACAGCCATTTAGTTTTCGTCATATGTTAGTGGATGGTCATGGAAATTTTGGAAATATGGATGGCGATGGTGCAGCAGCAATGCGTTATACCGAAGCACGCTTGTCTAAATTGTCACTTGAAATGGTTCGAGATATTAATAAAGAAACTGTAAATTTTAGTGCGAATTTTGATGAAACGGAAAAGGAACCAGATATTTTACCTAGTAGATTTCCTAATATTTTGGTTAATGGTACGATGGGTATTGCTGTTGGAATGGCAACCAATATTCCTCCACATAATTTGGGTGAGGTTATTGATGGTTGTGTAGCATATATCGATAATCATGAAATCACTACTGAAGAGTTAATGCAATTTATTAAAGGTCCTGATTTTCCTACAGGTGCTACTATTTTGGGAAATAGTGGAATTAAAAAGGCTTATGAGACTGGTCGTGGATCTATTACTATTCGTGGAAAAGTGGAAATTGAGGAAGGTAATGGTAAGTCTCGAATTATCGTTACAGAGTTACCTTACCAAGTTAATAAGGCAGAATTTCAATCACGAATTGGAGAACTTGTACGAGATAAAATTATTGACGGTATCAGTGAATTACATGAAGAGTCAAATTTGGAGAATCCTGTTCGTGTAGTTATTTATTTGAAAAGAGATGCCAATGCGAACGTGGTACTTAATAATTTATACAAACATACACAGTTACAAACAACGTTTGGTATTAATTTTTTAATGTTAGATCAGCAAACACCTAAGATTTTACCATTAAAAGATATTATTTCGAAATATATTGATTATCAAAAAGAAATTATTATTCGTCGAACTCAATATGATTTGAAGAAGGCTCAAGAACGTGTACATATTTTAGAGGGTTTAAAGATTGCTTTAGATCATTTAGATGAAGTAATTAAGATTATTCGTGAGTCTAAGACTGATGTTATCGCAAAAGAACAATTAATGCAGAGATTTGGTTTAGATGATATTCAGGCAAATGCTATTTTAGAGATGAAATTACGTCGCTTGACGGGATTAGAACGTGAAAAGATAGAAAATGAGTTATCAGATTTATTAAAAACAATCGAAGAATTGCAATCTATTTTAGCGAGTGAGGAAAAAGTGTTAGCAATTATTAAAGATGAATTGTTAGAAATTAAGAATAAATATGCTGATGAACGTCGAACTAATATTGATATGACAGCTATTGAGTATATTGAAGATGAGTCGTTAATTCCTGTAGAAAATATTATGATTGCATTAACGAATAAAGGTTATATTAAACGTACTACTGTAGATACATTTAAGGCTCAAAATCGTGGAGGTGTAGGTGTTAAAGGAATGGGAACGAATGAAGAAGATTTCGTTGAGCATTTAGTTAACTTATCCACACATGATTATGCTTTGTTCTTTACGAATAAAGGTAAGGTTTATCGATTAAAAGGCTATGAGATTCCTGAGTTTAGTAGACAATCCAAAGGTTTACCAATAATTAATCTTTTACAAATTGAAAAGGATGAAATGATTAATAGTGTTATAAATATTAGTAATGATCATGATTATAAATATCTATTATTTGTTACGAAAAATGGTATTGTTAAGAAAACAGCTATTAATGAATTTGATAATATAAGAACTTCTGGTAAAATATGTATTAATTTACGTGATAATGATGAGTTGATTGCTGTTAAGAAGACTACAGGTGACAATTTAATATTATTAGGATCTAGTGCTGGTAGAATGGTTAAATTTGATGAAAATGAACTAAGAGTAATGGGTAGAACAGCAACTGGAGTAAGAGGTATTAATTTGGGAGATGCAACTTGTGTTGGTTCAGAAATTGCCACTGATGATGATAAAGTGTTAATTGTAACTGAGAAAGGTTACGGAAAACAAACAAATGTTCGTGAATATAGAGGCACTAAACGTGGTAGTAAAGGTGTTAAAGCTCTAAATGTAACAGAAAAGAATGGAAGTATTTCTGCATTTAAAGTAGTTAAAGAGAATCAAGATGTTATAATAATCACTAATACGGGTATGTTAATTCGTATGCCTCTTGATCAAGTCTCCGTTTTAGGTAGAGTTACGCAAGGTGTTCGTTTAATTCATTTAAAAAATGATCAATTGGTTTCAACTATTAGCTTAGTTGCACATGAAGAAAATTTGGAAAATAATGAAATTGAATCGAATGACGATATTACAAATAATGAAAATAAATAAGAATGTTCCACGTGGAACATTCTTTGTTTGTTGATAACTATTTTTAAATAAATGCATTATATACGACTTTTGGTATATAACTAGCAAATATTTTTGGATTTTTGTAGTTTAATAAAATAAAAACATTAGAATTTGTTTCTATTATTGTTACTATCATAAATTTTATTTATAAAGCTAATTTCATAATATTTAACGAAAAATATTTTTTTTGTGTATATTAAGTTTCTATGTTCCACGTGGAACATAGAATGTTTATAACTATTGATGAATTGAATATTTATAGTTAAATATTTATTTTTTTGTGAAAAACTCTGTGTATTTTTCTAATAAAAAGACTTTTTAATGTCTTTTTTTAATATATATTTAAAGTACTTATATTTTGATTTATATGACTTGTGGATAAATATGTTCCACGTGGAACATAGAATAATAGTTGATAATTATCTTTTTTTCTGTTAATATCTATATGTGCAACAAATATATTACAAAATGGTCAGGATCGGAAGATAGCAGCCAATGTAATCCCTATTTGTGTGCACTTTTTTTATTGAGGTATTTATATGGATAATTTTTTTAAAATATGTATAGATTTAGCCAAAAAAGCGGCAAAAAAAGGTGAAGTTCCTATCGGAGCTATTATTGTGTATAATGGCAAAATACTTGCTAAATCCTTTAATTTAAGGGAAAAAAAGCATGATATAACGGCTCACGCTGAAGTTTTGGCTATAAAAAAGGCATCTAGGCGTTTAAAACGCTGGAATTTGAATGATTGCGATCTCTATGTAACTTTAAAGCCTTGCTCGATGTGTGAAAATATAATAAAACAATCACGTATTAAAAATGTTTATTATTTATGCGAAAAATTGTCATTCAAAAAGGAATATGATAAAACTAAATTTTTTTATCAAAATCATATTGTTTTAAGTGAAGAATATAGTAAGATTTTATCTTCTTTTTTTGCACATAAAAGATAGAATTTTTATATAGATATGTTATAATTATTAAGGTGATCTCCATGGAATATAAGGTGTTTTATCGAAAATATCGTCCTGATAGCTTTAAAAATATCATAGGACAAGATTATTCTAAGAAAATGTTACAAAATGCTATAAAAAGTGGTAAGATTTCTCATGCTTATATTTTTACTGGTCCACGAGGAACAGGAAAGACTAGTACAGCAAAAGTTTTTGCTAAATCGATAAATTGTGAGCATCCTATTGATGGAGAAGCATGTGGAGAATGTAATTCTTGTAAAAATTTCTTATCAAGTGCGGATATTATTGAAATCGATGCTGCTTCAAATAATGGTGTTGATGAGGTAAGAGAGTTAATTAATAATGTTAAAATAGCACCAACAAGTAGTAAATATAAAATTTATATTATTGATGAAGTTCATATGATGACACAAAGTGCTTTTAATGCCTTGTTATTAACATTAGAAGAGCCGCCAGCTCATGTTATTTTTATTATGGCTACTACGAATATTGAAAGTGTGCCAATCACAATTTTATCTCGTTGTCAGAGATTTGATTTTAAGAAGTTTACTTTGGATGAATTAATTTCTCAAATTAATTATGTTTGTGAACAAGAAAATATTAAAATTTCTTTAGAAGCCGCGGAAGAAATTGCTTATATTTCGGAGGGTGGAATGAGAGATGCTCTTAGTTTATTAGATCAGCTTTCATCTTCAGCAAAAGAAATTACGATAGAAAATATATTATCAAGTTATGGTTCTATTTCTTCTATTTTTATAAAAAAATTGTTTCAGAATATTTTAGATAATAAAGTAGAGGAAATTTTAAAACAATTTGAGGAATTAAAGAATAGTTCCAGTGACTATAAAATTTTTATAAAAAAATTTATTCAAGAATTGGTGCAATATGCAATAACTCTAAAAACTGAATATAAATCATCTAGTTTAAGTTATGAACAAATTAAATCTTTAGTATTTGCACTTAATGAATGTATGAATCGTGTTAATATCAATATTAATCCTTATACTTTAATAGAATTAGAAGTTCTTAACTATGTTGAAAATTCTGTAGATGAATTAACTCATGCTAAATTAAATCAAATTAAAACTACTGATCCAATTCAGGAAGTCATTGTTGAACATCAGACCGATGTTTTGGAAAATCATGATGAGCCAATAAAAGAAGTATCAGAAGATAACTTATCTACTTATATGAATGACTTGAAACAAGTTAGAGTTAATAACTGCTTTTATGGAGCTCAAAAAAACTATTTAACTGAATTAAAAAATTTATGGCAAGAAATTTCAATTTCTCCAATTCCTGATGATATTATTAATTTATTAGTTGATTCAAATATTGTGGCAGCATCTGATACGAATGTAATTATTTCAACTAATTTAGAAAGTACGGCAATATTGATTAATAAAAGAATTCAAGAAATTGGAGAATATTTATGCGAATTTTTTAATCAGGAATTGTCTTTCATTGCTTTAAGCGAAGAAGAATGGCAAAAAGAAAAGCAAGAATATGTTAATAAAATTAAGAGTGGTTTTAAATATCAAATGTTAGATGAACCTGATATTGTAGAACAGACTTCTGATTTAAATCAGGACACTTCAATGGAAAAAGTTGCACAAGAGTTGTTTGATCATGATAAAATAGAAATTATATAGAAAGAAGGAATAACTATGAATATGCAAAGTATAATGGCGCAAGCACAAAAAATGCAAAGAGATTTACAAAAAAAGAAGGATGAGCTAAATCAAGAATTATTTCCCGGGAAATCAGATTGGGTTGAAGTTGTATTTAATGGAAAAAAAGAATTGGTTTCAGTCAAAATATTATTTGAGGGAGATATTACCTCAGATGATAAAGAAATGCTAGAAGATATGTTTTCGTTAGCTGTAAAAGATGCAATGAATAAAATTGAAAAATCATTTCAAGAAAAAATGGGTCCATATGCTAATATGCTTGATGGGATAATGTAATAATGATATATCCAGATAAATTCGAAAAGTTAATTGAATTTTATATGAAATTACCTGGGATTGGTGAAAAAAGTGCGGAAAGATTGGCTATTGCTACTTTAGATATTAAGGAAGAAGAACTTATTGATTTTTCAGAAATATTGAAAAATGTAAAAAAAGATTTGCATCCTTGTATTCAATGTGGACATTTAACTGATCGAGATATTTGTACTATATGTTCGGATGAAAATCGAGATAGGAATATAATCTGTGTAGTAGAAGACTATAAAAATGTTTTTTCTTTTGAAAAGGTTGGTAATTATCGTGGAGTGTATCATGTCTTAAATGGTTTGATTTCTCCTATGGAAAATATAGGTGCAGAGGATATTAATTTATCTTCTTTGATTAAAAGAGTTAATAGTTTAGATAATCCAGAAATCATTTTAGCATTAAAATCTTCTCTTGAGGGAGAAACTACAACTTTATACATTAAGAAGATTTTTGAAGATACAAAGGTAGTTATTTCACGATTGTCTTATGGGTTACCAATGGGAGCTGAAATCGATTATATTGATACAATAACTTTAGATAGAGCTTTAGATGATCGTAAGCAGATTTCTTCATAATTATCTTTTTTTGTCATACATTTCTATGAGGGATTGTTATGATAAAGATGATAATAAACTTGATAAAAAAAATTGTAATTGGTTTTTTTGTATTATATGGTTTTAATTTGTTAGTTAGTTCGATAAGTATTTTAATACCTATTAATTGTATTACTGTTGGAACTGTAGCTTTTTTAGGGATACCAGGTTTGTTATCATTGGTTGTATTATTTTTTCTTGTTAAATAGTAGTAGGTGATTGAAGTGGTAAATCAGAATCTTAATCAAATAGTAGAAAATTTTCATGAGAATCGACTGTCTCATGCTTTTTTAATTGAAACGAATGATCAAGAACAGGTTTTAGAATCTTTAAAAAATATTTTAAAAGAAATTAATTGTGAACAAGATTATCAAAACGATTGTAAAAGATGTAATCTATGTCATTTAATAGATTCTGAAAATTTGCCGAGTTTGGTGATTGTACGTCCAGAAGGTCAAAGCATTCGAAAAGAGCAAGTAATGGAATTAAAAACTAAATTTATAACGAAGCCTATTTATTCTAGATTTAATATGTATATTATTATGAATGCAGAAAAATTAAATGCATCATCGGCGAATACGATTTTGAAATTTTTAGAAGAACCTGAAGAAGGAATATTAGGATTCTTTTTAACAAATAATAAAGAAAACATTATTAATACGATTAAAAGTCGTTGTCAAATTATTTCGAATTATTATGATATGGACCAAGAAGTAGATGAATTTATATATTCGCAAGCAATAGAATTGTTGAAAGAGATTCATTTGTCTAAAGAAAAAGCTTTTTTATATAATAAAGAAATAGTAGGAAGTTTAACAAAGGATAAATTACAAAAAGTGTTCCAAAAAATGATGGAAATTTATTTTTACTATTTTCAGCAATGTATAAAGAATTTGGATGTAGAAAAATTTTTTGAAGTTTCTTTTTTACAGAAAAAATCACCAGATTATTTAATTGCTCAGTTAAAGTTAGTACAAAAGTTGGAAGAAGAACTTAATTTTAATGTAAATTTAAATTTGTTGATGGATCGATTAGTTATAGAAACGAGGTAGACAATGAATATATATGGTGTCGTTTTAC
>JAAWDB010000138.1 GCA_022793555.1 Bacilli bacterium | reverse complement strand
GATTAAGGAGGTAAGAACATGTACAGAAAATTAAATAGAGAATCTCGTCAGAGAAGAAGTATCCTAGCTGGACTTACCAAAACGGTAATTCTAAATGGATCTGTAATTACAACCGAAGCTAGAGCAAAAGAAGTTCGTAAATTCGTTGATAAATTAATTACCTACGGAAAAAGAGGAACTTTAGTTTCTAGAAGAAAAGCTCTTGCTTTTGTTCACAATGATAAAGCAGTAGTAGACAAAGTTTTTAATGAACTAGCAAAAAATTACGAAACTCGTAATGGTGGTTACACAAGAATCATTAAAATTAAAGAAAGAATTGGCGACGACGCTTTAGAAGTTAAATTAGAATTAGTTTAAGGAATATTCAAAAAGAATATTCTTTTTTTGTTAGCAAAAACAAAAAAAGAGTGTTCATAATACATTATATGTTGTATAATAACTAACCGGTGATGTTATGAAAGCTTATCAAAATGAAGCCCTAGAGAATTTAAGATTTTTTGAAAGAAAATTATTGGCATATCAAAAAAGAGATATGACTAATGAAATAAATACACTAAGATATATGGTAGAAGTATTAGAACAAAAGGGAATGAAAAATGCGCAAAGACTTTTGGATAATACAGGACCCATTTCTGCTATTATTGACTTATTACCTCAAAAAGATATAGACAAAGTTCGTTTATTCTTTGACGTTATCAAAGATAATCTAAAGATATTAAACTATAGAAGATCCGCAATTTTAATACCTGATGCTTTAAGTTCAGGATTTAATAAAAATAAAAATAAAATTCCTCTGATAAGAGAATATTTACAAGAAGAAAATCTTGCAAGTTTTAATGGAAGAATGAGATTAATTTTTGAAGATGCCAGTGATAAGGATTTAGAAAGGTTATATCAATTAAATCATGATTTAGTCCATTATATGGAAATATATACCTCTTTAAAAATAAACTATTATGATGTAAAAGGATTTCCTAATGAGGAACAATATAGAGAAATTGAAGAAACTTTGGACTCTTTAGTAATATTAGAAAAATTCAAGCAAACAATAAAAATAGTTTTAAAAAAAATAGCAATGGAAGTCACTATCAGACAATCCCAAAATATGTCTTGTGATCAGAATACAGCAAACATCGAAGAATTAAAAAAAGCCAAAACAGCAAGACCTTTCAAAACGGAAACAAAAAAAGAAGAAAAAAAGCCATTATCTAAAAAAGAATGGTATGCATTAAATATAGAAGCAAACCGCTACTATAATTTAACCACTAATTGTGAAATTAGAGACTTAACTCCTTTAGAAAAAATAGAATTTTTAAAAATATTAAAAAAATTAGATTATAGTGATGATGAAATCGATACAATGTTAACCAAAATCAATACAAAATGTGCTGGAAGTATTTTAAGTTTAGCATTAACACCTCCATTTCGTTCAGCTTTTATCTTAACCGAAATTTATAAAAAATTATGTTATCTCAACATGACAGATTACAAAGAATATATTGATGAAATAATCCTAGAAATAAAAAATTCTAAAACTTTCAAAGAACGAATGATGTGGAAAAATGAATTATTAAACACATTTAAGGAAGCTTATCAACAAATGCCACGTTTAGATGATTACGAAAAATTAAGAGCAGAAGGAAAATTAAGTCGCCAAAATAAATAGTACATTTTTGTACTTTTTTAATGCACAAAATCTTTCTATTTGTTAAAATAAGCTAGGAGGGTAATATGTCGAAAGTTTATTTTACAAATTTAGAAGTAAAAGAAGGAAATAGTTTATTAAAAAAACTAAAAAAATTATTAAAAGAAGCAGGGATAGAAAACATTGATTTTGATAAAAAAGATGTTGCCTTAAAAATCCATTTTGGAGAACCTGGAAATATGGCTTACTTAAGACCAAATTATAGTAAAGTTATTGCAGATTACATTAAAGAGCTAGGAGGCAGACCATTTTTAACCGATAGTAACACACTTTATGTAGGAAGAAGAAATCATGGCTTAGCTCACTTAGAAGCTGCTTATGAAAATGGGTATAATCCCTTTACTACTGGCTGTCATATTTTAATTGCTGATGGTTTAAAGGGCACCGATGATGTAGAAGTTCCAATTGATCAGGAATACGTTAAAAGCGCTAAGATTGGACGTGCAATTATGGATGCCGATATCTTCATTTCCATTAATCATTTTAAAGGTCATGTAATGGCTGGCTTTGGTGGAGCCTTAAAAAATATTGGTATGGGTTCGGGATCTCGTCGTGGAAAAATGGAAATGCATAATGCTGGAAAACCAGTAGTGAACAAAGAAAAATGTATTGGATGTAAAAATTGTTCCAAGTATTGCAATCAAGATGCTTTTGATTATGATGAGAACAGAAAAGCAAGTATTAATCATGAAAAATGTGTTGGCTGTGGAAGATGTATTGGCGTATGCCCCGTTGAAGCGATTCACACATTAAATGATGAAGCAAAAGATATTATGAATAAAAAAATTGCCGAATATTCTTTAGCAGTAATCAAAGATCGTCCAAATTTTCATATCAACTTTGTCATGAATGTATCACCAGGGTGTGATTGTCACGCTTATAATGATACGCCGATTGTCCAAGATATAGGTATATTTGCATCCTTTGACCCAGTTGCTTTAGACCAAGCTTCTGTAGATGCTGTTAACAATGCACCTTTATTAAGAAATATAAAAAGTACTAATGATCATTTTCATGATATTAATCCGAATACCGATTGGGAAGCAGGTTTAATACATGCCGAAAAAATAGGATTAGGAACACGTGATTACGAACTAATTGAAATAAAATAAACTACGAAAGTAGTTTTTTTCGTTATTTTAAGATATACTATAAAAAGAAAAGACGTGATTTTATGGCAAACAAAAAAATAATTTTAACCGGTGATCGTCCAACAGGAAGATTACATCTTGGTCACTTTGTTGGTTCTCTAAAAAATAGAGTAGCACTTCAAAATAATGGAGATTATGATGAAATGTATATCATGATTGCGGATGCGCAAGCTCTAACCGATAATGCTGATAATCCAGAAAAGATTCGTGAGAGTATTATCGAAGTTGCACTCGATTACTTATCCATTGGCTTAGATCCCCAAAAAGTAACCATGTTTATTCAATCCCAAGTATCTGCTTTAACTGAATTAACATTCTATTATTCAAATCTTGTGACAGTTTCTAGACTTCAAAGAAATCCGACAGTAAAAAATGAAATAAAACTAAGAAATTTTGAAGCCAACATTCCTGTTGGATTCTTTACCTATCCCATTAGTCAAGCCGCCGATATTACAGCTTTCAAAGCAAATATTGTTCCCGTTGGTGAGGACCAATTACCTATGATTGAACAAACAAGAGAAATTGTTAGAAGTTTCAATCGAATATATGGAGATGTATTAGTTGAGCCAGAAGCAATACTTCCAGAATCGAAAGCAGCATT
>JAAWDB010000137.1 GCA_022793555.1 Bacilli bacterium | reverse complement strand
GTAATATACTTTTTTATAATTCCTTTTGGAACAAAACTTAGCAGAATTTCCTCTGTTAGTACCTTTTCTTCTAAATCTATTTGATAAATTAAATCATCCACTAATGTTTTTACTAAATTTGCACCTAGGGCGCTTATATAATAACTGCAACGACCTTGACGAGCATTTATTTCTAATACTTTAAAAGAATTAGTTCGCTTGTCGTATTTTAAGTCAAATTCAGCAAATCCATGATAAGGTATGTTTTCCATAAACTTTTTTATTTTATGTAACATTTCAGTGCAATTACCATCAGTTGTATTAAATCCATTAATTAAAACTGCGGCATTACCTACCATTGACTTTGTTCTTTCTTGTAACCCTATTTGAGCAAATGATTGAATTTTTACTTTGCCATAACGATCTACATATACTACAGCGTCGAACAAATTGGAATCGTCTCCTGGTATAAATTCTTGAATAATAAGGCGATCTTTATACCCAGCTTTGATAATCCTTTTGATTGTTTCTTCTAGCTCAATTTGCCCTTCTATCTTATAGATTTTATTTTTTCCTTCAAAAGATAAATGATTATACATTACTACATTAGCAGGTTTTAAAATAATCGGAAAAGTTAAAGTACTTGGTAATAAGGTATTTTTGGAACAATCAAAATAAAATGTTTCTGGAAATTCTAACCCTTTATTTTTATAAGTTTTATAAAAATTTTCTTTATTTACTAAAGTCGAAAGGGTTTTACTATCAGGGGAAGCATAAACTATATTATTAGCTAATTGTTCTTGATTTCTCAGTAAAAATTCGGCATAAGTTTCATTAGTACTAATTGCTAATATTTTTTTATTTTCCCTTTTCTTGGCAAAGTCATTTACTATATCAATAAATCTTTTTTCTATCCATAGATCTGGTTCATAATTAATCTCTAATATATTTGAGTATTTAGTAAAGGCTAATCGGTCTTTTCCAATTAGAAAAGCTTTTTTGTGATACGCTTCATAAGCACATCTTGCCATGTAGTATGCATTAGCGTCGCTTCCTAGAATCAGAATGTCAAATTCCATAAAAACCTCCTTTAGTATTTTGTTTCTTCCCTGTCCTCATTTATAACATGTATTCGTGGAACTCTATTTTGAATTTGATTAAATAAATGGTAAGCATTTTTGCCAATTCTTTTAGTTACATCTGAAATAGCAATATGCTTTCCAAATATTTCAACAGCCATCCCCTCTTGTACATTATTATCTACCATAACCATAATCATATCCATAGAATCTGCAACAATTGGATATTTTTTATGATTAATCATCACCATTTCAAAATTCTTTTCTACTCCGTCAGCATATCCAATTGGGATGGTTGCAAGCATAGAATCTTCTTTTATTTTATAATTTGCGTTATAGCCAACGAATTCTCCTTTTGATACGTTTCGAACACTTAAGACTTCACTATATAATGTGAATGCTGTTTTTAATTTTAATGGATTTTCCAAAGTAGTATCACTGATATGCTGTTTTTTCTTGAAATAGTTTAGTTTTAATGTACGTAATTTACTTTTTATTGATTGATCAACCTTTTTACTTTGAGAAAAACCATACATCACAATACCAAGCCGAATACCGTTACAAAAAGAAATTTTATCGTGATTAACTAATGTTAGACTTCTTCCTAAATGAACAATGGGGATCTTCGACAAATCAATGTTTTGAGTTAATTCTTCAAAACGCTTTTTTTGCGAATCCCAATATGGATCATTTGTACCTGAAGTGGCAAAATGACTATATATTCCTTCTAAAATCATTTTTTTATTTTTTTCTATTATTTTAATTGCTTGCTCTAGATCTGTTTGTATTTTAAATCCTAAGCGATTCATTCCAGTATCCAATTTTAAATGAATTTTTAGCTCATATGGCAAATTCATTTCTTCTAGCACTTCTACATATTTTAAATTATCAACGGTAATAGTAATGTTGTTATTAATGCAATCATATATATATTCTAAATCTATTGGCTCTAAGATTAAAACGGGTGTATCCAAGTTATATTTTCTTAATTCTAAGGCTTCTTCTAAAGAAGATACTGCAAAATAATTTATTCCTCCATCTTTTAGGGCGTTTACACATTTTATTCCGTGATGGTAGGCATTATTTTTCACTACTCCAATGTAATATTGATAATTAGAATAGTATTTTTTTATTTCTTTTATATTTTCTGTTAAATGTTGATGATTTATTTCCGCATAAGTTCTTCGATACATTACATCATCCCTTTATTCGTTTATTATAACGAATTTTCAGTAAAAAATAAAGTTTTCTGTCAAATCTTTTTTCTTTGCTTGAACAAATTTATTTTTCTGTTTTTTTACTATTTCTAATATAAAGGTTTTGTTTTTTGACATATTTTAATTATCATTGTATTCTTTTTATTATGAATTTAGATCCTTTTCAACAAGAAGCAGCTGAACAAAATAATAAGTACTCAGTTATTATTGCTGGTGCTGGAACTGGTAAAACTTTTACTTTGATTGGAAGAATACAATATTTGGTAAATCAATGTGGATTTTCTCCAAGTGAGATTTTGGTTATTTCTTATACCAATGAAACAGTAAAAGATTTTTCTTTAAAATGTCAAAAATTATTAGGTTTTCAAGTTACTGTGATGACTTTTCATAAGCTGGCAATACATTTACTAAAGTTAGAAGAAGAGTTTTTTCAAATTTGTGATGATAATTATTTACAATTTATTACTCAAGAATTTATCGATAATTTATGTAAGCAAAATCCAACTTTAAAAAAATATTTTCAAATATCTAAACCGCTTTCTTACCTTTTCATGTCTAAAAGCAAAAGTTGGAATAAAGACTTAAAAAAACAAATTGTAAATTTTATTTCTTTATGTAAATCTAAAGGCTTTAATGAAAATTTTTGTCGAGATCTAATAAACAATAATAAAGGTAATAAAAAAGCTTTTTTTCTTTTAACATATCTCGTTTTTTCTTTGTACGAATCTGAAAAAGATAGTCAAAAACTATTGGATTTTGATGATATAATTTTAAAAGCTATTTTTAATATTTCGAAAATTAATATAGATCTATTTCCTTTTCGCCATATTCTAATTGATGAGTTTCAAGATTCTTCTATTGTTCGAATTGATCTATTGTACACTTTAGTTAAGCAATTTAAAATGCATTTTACGGTGGTTGGGGATGATTGTCAATCAATTTATCGATTTAGTGGAACTGAAACTAACTGTTTTAAAATATTGAATTCATATTTTTCCAACGTTCAATATTATTTTTTAAAATATACTTATCGAAATAGTCAAGAATTAGTAAAAGTAGCAGATCAATTTGTTCAAAAAAATAAAGCTCAAATAAAGAAAAATGTTATTTCTTTTGTCCATTTAGATTTTCCTAT
>JAAWDB010000136.1 GCA_022793555.1 Bacilli bacterium | reverse complement strand
CATAATGATACTATCAGCATCAATATTAATTTTTGGTTTCTCTTCTTGAGAAACTTTATCTTCTAATTTTGCCATATCTAATTTTGGTAATACTGGCTCTTGCGGTTTTAAATCTTTAGGTACCATTTCAGGTTCTTCATTCATAAAAGCAAATGAAGATTTCTCATTTTCCGAAGCTTTTGGTAATTCAACAGGTTTAACAAAATTTTCTTTTTCCTGAATTTTAGCAGCACTTTCCACTTCATCCAACTCTTTTAATTTTTTATCAATATCAGCAATCATCCGATCAATATCAGCATCACTTAATTCATTTGGATTCATTCCCATACCAGGCATTCCGAGTGATGAATTGGGATTTGGTTTTGGCATTGAAGATAAAAAAGGATTAGAATCCATTCCACTTGGTCCTCCAAAAGGATTTGATAATGGATTCATAAAAGGATTATTAGCACTTGGACCCATATTAGGCATTCCTGGCATAAACGGATTAAAAGACGGATTAGCAGAACCATCATTTGGTTGATTCTCTAAATCTTTCATCATATTTTTTCGTTTTTCTTCCGATACATATTTTTTCAAATCAAACAAAGCAATTTCTTTCATATCTCGAATTGGAAGTTCAGCCATCTCTCGTTTTATTCCCCAATCCATTTTAAAATCAGGTTCCAATTTTGTTTTAAATGGATTCATACGTAAACGCTTAATAATAACTTCAAACAAACGCATTTTCTGTAAATCAGTAACCGTAACAAGTGGTGTACTAGCAGTCTTATCTTTATCTTTACTTTTTACTTCACCACACATTTTACTAATTTCTTCTAATGCAGCCATTTCTGTACTAATTAAATAAACTAAATTACCACAGTTACCTTTAATAACCTCAGCAACTTCTTTTCCATAAACATCATTAAGTTGCGAAAAGTTTTGAATAATAAAAGTAAAACGTATATCACGACTTCTTGCCGCAGATACCATAGAATCAACATCTTTAAGTGGTGGCATATTGGCAAACTCATCCAAAATAAAATTAGTTCGATAAGGAAGTTTCCCTCCATTTTCTTTCGCCACATCAATCATGGTTTCGTAACACTGTTTAATAAAAATCGTTAATAAACTGTGATATGTCGTTTTTTCATCATGAATAATCATAAAAATAGCTGTTTTCTCAGTACCAATTTTTCGCATATCAAAATCACTATAAGAAAGCATCTCCGAAAGTTTTTCCCGAGAAGAAAACAAACGAATTTTCTGACGGAACGTTGAAGTAATACCACCTTTAGTATCCGTTGGAGCATTAATTGTATTTGAAGCAAAGATATATGGACTAGAAGATTCACCTTTTAAATTAAAATATTCTTTAATATAAGTACTCGTTGCGAATCTCTCTTCACCTACTGTACTCATAAAGTTTATCGAATTTAAGTTAACTTCTTCTTCTTTTGCATCAATAAATAAACCTAATGCTAAACCAGAGAAATAGTCCGCAGCACTTTTTTCCCAAAAAGGATCTTTACTTTTAGCATCACTCAAAATATTTAAAGCAACATCATCTAATAACTCCGTAGATTTGTCTACATCACCTTTTTTATAATAACGATACGGAAGAGTTAAAGGATTCCATGCATTACCATTTTGAGGATCACGAAAATTTAAAACAATAATATTATACCCTTGTTCTTTTAAATAACTTGCACAATACTTATAAAGTTCACCTTTTGGATCGGTAATAATCATACTCTCGCCCTTTTTAGCAAGTAGATTAACCATAGGCTTAACAATAGTCTCAGTTTTACCAGAACCAGTAGAACCAATAACTAAATTATGATATTCTCCATTATCCACCCAAATATCGGTTCCATTATTAATAAGTGGTATTCCAGCAGCTTCCACATGAGGACTATTAGCGATAACATGACTAACACCCTTATCTTCTTTAATTTCTTTATCCTTCGCCCATCTTGAATAACCTTTTTCTTCTTTTTCTCCAATATTTAAAAGATGCTTACCACCTTTATCTTTATCAAAAATATAAGAAGAAACACTAGAAAAAATAATAATTAATGCAATAAAGAACATTGTTAAAGTAAGAATCAATTTATCACCAACAAAAGCTGGAAACGGATTTAAACCATAAAAAGAACCATCTTCAGCAAAAGACGCAAAATTTAAAACTGCAATTGCACATAAATACAATAAAAAGATACAAAAAGCGATAAAAATTGAGAAATCTTTAGGTGCAACTCGAAACTTCATAATATACTCGCTCCTTTTCTTGTCTTATTATACTACATCAAATAAAAAAAAAGAATACCAAATAAATACAGAAAATAAATATTTTTATCAAATAAAAAAGCAGAAAAATGAAAAACTTTCTGCCTTTTTATTTGGAATTTCGCAAATGAAAATTATAAATAAAGATTCCTCCTAAAAATAATACAAACGCACCTAATATTGCCACAACATATATAGTTGGAACCGTCTCTTTCTTTTCTTCATCATCTCTAGATATATCTGATTGCGCATTTTTTTGCAAAGTAAAAATAATACCATGATTTTCATAATTATCTAAATTGATATGCCAAATATACGTATCATCCACAATATCATCAGCATTTGAAACAATAATTGGTTTTTGTGATTTTACCCGTAT
>JAAWDB010000135.1 GCA_022793555.1 Bacilli bacterium | reverse complement strand
TATTGATCTTTATGAAAATCATATTCATGTGTTTCAATATATTGATGTTATAAAACTACAGACCGAAGAGGTTATCTTACAGATGGATGGCTTTCAATTAAGATTGCTAGGAACTGATTTTCGGGTGAAGAAATTAGAAAGTCGTGAAATATTAATTTGTGGTAATTTAGAAAGATTGGAACGAATTATATGAAACAATATTTATGGGTTGAGGTACGAGGTGCTGAAAGTAGTCGGGTTTTACTAAAATTATTCAAAGCACGAATTGAAGTTTTTGAGACAAAATATTTGGATGAAGCGATGCAGTTTAAGATTTTAGCGAGTGATTTTGGTAAATTGAAGAAATTGGGTTATTATCGGTTTCGTAAGGTAAGAAGCGATGGTATTTTTCATTGGAAAGAATTATTACGTAGTAAATGGCTAATTGTTTTAGGGCTTGTGTTATTTCCTATTTTATTGTTTATCTTTTCTCACATAATTGTGGATGTGCAAGTGATTCATTCGAATAAAGAAATTCGAGAGTTAGTTAGAAAATCTTTAAGTGATTATGGGATTGAGGCACTTACTTTAAAGAAAGATTTTCAAGAAATTGAACGTATTAAAAATGAATTATTAAATCAGTTTCCTGAGCAACTCGAATGGTTAGAAATTGAAGTAGATGGCATGCGTTATGTGGTTAGAATTGAAGAAAGAATTATTACGAAACCCGAAGAAAAAAAAGAGCGTTGTCATTTAGTGGCGACGAAATCTGCGATTGTAAAACAAATAAATTATTCGGTTGGTGATGCTAAAGTAGCACGTGATGATTTTGTAGAAGAGGGAGATATTTTGGTTAGTGGAGAATTAATAGCGAATGAAGCAGTTGTTTCTCACGTTTGTGCAACGGGAAGTGTACTAGGAGAGGTTTGGTATACGACCCATGTTAGTTTACCTATGAATTATGAAAAAAAAGAGGAGACGGGAAAAAAGCGTTGGAACTTTATGATATCTAAGGGTTCTTATGAGCAAATGTTTCTTCGACCACGATTAGATAATTATGTAAATGAAAAAAAGCGTTTATTTTCGCTTTTTGGCTATGAGTTTTATTTTGTTGTGCAAAAAGAAGTTACGGTATCGCAACAAACATACAGTGAAGAAGAGGCTTTAAAAGAAGCAATTCGTTTAGCGGATGAAAAAATGGAAATGCGTTTACAAAGTAATGAGAAAGTTTTAGATAAAAAAGTTTTGAAAAAAAACCTGAATAATAGTACAATGGATATAGAAGTTTTTGTGTCTGTTTTAGAAAATATTAGTAGACAGGAAGAATTTCAAGAGCAAAAAGAAGAAGGTTAGACAATGATACTAAATTTACTTACTAACGCTATTGCTAAGGTGTGGCCGATGCTTACGATTTTTATGGTGGTCTTAATCGCCATAAGAGTTTCTTATCTCCGTATTAATCATGAACGTTTTGTTTTTTATAAAGAATTTTTGAATCTTATTTTTGTCGTTTATGTTTTAATTTTATTTCAACTACTTACAGATGCTGAGATGAATTCTGGTCTTTCGGGAACAGGATTTAATTTAATTCCTTTTACAGAGATGTTTCGTTATAAGGTTGGTTCCTCTTTGTTTTATTCTAATGTTGTAGGTAATATTTTAATCTTTTTACCTTTCGGATATTTTGTGTCTGGTTATGTTAAAGCAACGAAAATTAGTCATATTTTGTTTATTAGTGCGATTAGTAGTTTGACAGTGGAACTTGTACAGTTACAAATAGGACGTAGTTGTGATATTGATGATATTATTTTAAATGTTGTGGGAGCAGTGGCTGGATTTTTGCTTTATATTGCTTTAAATGCAATTAAAAAACATATGCCACGTTTTTTACAAAGTGATTTATTTTATAATATTATTTGTGTGATTCTTTGTATTATTTGTATTGTTTATTTTACAAAAATTATGGGTCTTGGGTGGTTTTAATGATGGAATGTATTACGGATCAATATGGTTATGATGATTATGATTATTTAGAGGAAGTTATTGAAGAAACGTTAAGTCATGAAAATGCACTTGGAGCTCTTTAT
Organism: Bacilli bacterium; assembly: GCA_022793555.1. GTDB lineage: Bacteria > Bacillota_I > Bacilli_A > RF39 > UBA660 > MGBC162267. The sequence continues at coordinate 1,686 of JAAWDB010000135.1, read as the reverse complement.
TCCATCGTTTTTGTTTCTGAAGAAGAAATTCAAGTGTTAAACCGTGATTATCGTAATAAAGATAGTGTTACTGATGTCATTAGTTTTGCTTTTGAAGATAATGGAAATGTACTTCCAGAGGGACTTAGAATGCTTGGAGATATTTATATTTGTATTCCTAGAATGAAAGAACAAGCGATTCAATATGGCCATAGTGAAAAACGAGAGCTATCGTTTTTAGTCGTTCATGGATTACTTCATCTTTTGGGATATGATCATATGAATACTCTAGAAGAAAAGATTATGTTTGGTTTGCAGGAAGAGATTTTAACGAAATTAGGAATTGTTCGATAATTAGAAATGGAGGTGGGTTATGAAAAGTGGTTTTGTTAGTTTGATTGGACGTCCAAATGTGGGAAAAAGTACGCTTTTAAATACGTTAATTAATGAGAAGATTGCGATTACTTCCAATAAGGCTCAAACAACTAGAAATATTATTCAGGGAATTTATAACGAAGAAGGTTATCAAATTGTTTTTATGGATACACCTGGGATTCATAAGCCACAAGGAAAGCTAGGAAAAATTTTAAATAAAGAGTCTTATTCGTTAACGAAAGATGTGGACGTTATTTTGTTTGTGATTGATGCTTCAACCGGAATTGGTCCAGGGGATAAGTTTATTATGGAGAGTTTAAAAACGAGCAAGGTTCCCGTCGTACTTGTGATGAATAAGATTGATTTAATTAGTGATGAGCGTTTACTTTTAATGATTAATGAATATAAGGATTATTTTAATTTTTCGGATATCGTACCAGTTAGTGCAATGAAAAATGATAATGTGAAACGATTAATTGATGTTCTTAAAGGGTATTTAAAAGATGACGTTATGTATTTTGATCCGAATACAAAGACAAGTAATAGTATCTACTTTATGATTAGTGAATTGGTACGAGAAAAATTATTACATGTGACGATTGAAGAAGTGCCACATAGTTTAACTTGTATTACAACAAATTTTGAAGAAGAGAAAGATTTGGTACGTGTTAGCGTCGATATTATTGTGGATCGTGATTCCATAAAAAAAATAGTAATTGGAAAACGAGGAGAGAGATTAAAGAAAGTTGGAACTTTAGCTCGTCGCGAGATTGAGGGTATGGTTAATAAAAAGGTGTATTTAGAACTTTATGTCAGAACAGTAAAAAATTGGCGCGATAAAGATAAATATTTAAAAGAATTAGGTTTTCATGAATTTGATGCATAAAATAATCATAAATTGAATAAAATTCTATAACGAGAAACATAATAGTTATAGAAAGAGTGATTATATGGACGCAAAAGGATATTGGGAAATGTTTCGTAAAACAGGAAAGATTGAATATTATTTAGCATATAAAAAACAGAAGAGATGTGAATAGAATGATTACAAAGGTCGAAGGTTTTATTGTAAATGAGGTCAATTATGGTGAATCTTCGAAAGTAATTCATGTTTTAACAAAAGATTATGGGCTATTAGGGATTATGTGCAAAGGAGTTAAAAGTTTGAAGAGTCGTCTTCGTGCTTTAACTTTACGTTTTACCTATGGCTTTTTTTATATTTATAAAAAAGAGGGAAAACTTTCTACTTTAAAGGATGTGGATGTCATTGATCCCTTTAATCATATTCATTCTAACATTACATTACTTAGTTATTGTAATTATTTAACAGAT
>JAAWDB010000134.1 GCA_022793555.1 Bacilli bacterium | reverse complement strand
TGATATACTTTTTTAAGAGTGGGTGATTTTTTGTGGTTTGTAAAAATTGTGGTAAAGCACTTGGAAATGTACAAGCGACATGTCCTTTTTGTGGGTCATTTATTTCTAGTGATCAAATATCCAACTATGTCGAAATGAAAAAAGAACGCGAAAAAGATTTAAGACCACGTTTAGTTAGTGAACGTTATGGAATGGACCCTATTAAATATGAAATACAACTATCGAAAGTTGGTAATAAATTAATTATTATTTTAGTGGCTGTTGGCGTTTTGGTGATATTATTTTTAATTGTCGTTCTAATATTATTTTAAAATCAGGGTATATTAAAAACAGGTGAATGATATGAACTTGTTTTTTGTTTGTGTTAAGATTTTTTTTGCACGTATTTTAGATGTAACGATTGGAACTGTGCGCTCAAATGTTATGTTACGCGAAAAAAAATATATTGCAGCTATTTTGGCTTTTTTTGAGACACTTCTTTGGTTTTTGGTAGCTCGTGAAGCTTTACGAATTGATATCTCTAGTTTTCTTATTCCCATTTCATATTCTCTTGGGTATGCGTCGGGAACTTTAATCGGAAGTTTTATATCGGCAAAGTTAATTCATGGGGTGGTGATGGTGCAAGCGATTGTTGATGAAAATAATGAACGAATTTTAAAAGAATTAAAGGCCAAAGGTTATTTGGTATCTATTATTGAATTAAAAAATAATTTTGATGGAGATCCAAGAATGATGATTTATTTACAAGTGAATAGTCAGACACTTGGTAAAGTAGAGAAAATCATAAGACGATGTGACAAAGATGCTTTTATTGCTATTAGTGATACGAAAAAAGTGATGAATGGATATGTGAAATAATCCTTTTTCTTTCTATTTATATGCGTTTATGTTATGATGAGTATACCAAAGTTGGCATTAAATAAAAGGTATCATTGTGATTTAAAAAAGGGAGAAAATTATGGAAAATAAATTTAATTTATCAAGAGAACAAAATATATTTATTGCTAAAAGAAATATTGTTGATTATATATGGAAAAGTGCAAATTTAGAAGGAATTGGAGTAACGTATCCTCAAACACAAGTCATTTATGATGGTGGAGTTGTTAATGGGCTTACCGTTAATCATATTATTGCTATCAATAATTTAAAATATGCTTGGCAATTTATTTTAGAAAATGACGATATTGATTATGATTATAAAACGTTATGTCATATTCATAAGTTAGTGGCTGATAAATTAGTGTTAGATTGTGAATTAGGAAGTATCAAAACGACACCAGTAAATATTGGAGGTACAAAATGGAAACCGTTATTTCCAATTGAGAGTCAAATTAAGGAAGAATTAGATGAGTTATTAAATCAATCAGAAAAGACGAAAACTGAAGTAGCTATTGAAGTTATGTTATATATTATGAGAAGACAAATGTTTATTGATGGAAATAAGAGAGTAGCAATGTTATTTGCTAATAAAATTATGATTGATAATGGTTGTGGAATTTTAACGATCGCTCAAGATGATCAATCAACGTTTTACGAAAAATTGATTCAATATTATGAAAGTGGCAATAGATAAGATTTAAAAGCATGGATTTATGAACATTGTATTGATGGAATTGATTACTAATTATTATAAACTTTGCTTGAATTAAAAATGATGTCATAGATGACTTATTGTTGGAATTCGTCTTAATTTGTTTCGTTTTGCGAATATTACAAATAAAACTTGCTAAAAAGATAAAAAAAAGTTATAATTAATTTACAGATTTAAGTGGGCAGAATATCCCACTTTTATTATTGGTTTTGAGGTGATTAGAAAAAAATGGATAGTCGATTAGAAGTATTAAAAAATGCTTTAGAGCCGGTTTTAACAAACGAAGAAATTATTATTGATTCCATCGAATATGTGAAAGAAGGTACTTATTATTTTTTACGAATTGTGCTTGATAAAATTAATGGAATTGATTTAGATACGATAGTTGATGCAACAAACTTGATTAATCCGATTGTGGATGAGCTTGATTTGTTTGAAGAGTCTTATATTTTGGATGTACTTAGTAAGGAGAGAGAATAATGAATGCAAAAGAATTTATGAGAGCATTAGATCATATTGTAGAAGAAAAAAATATTAGTAAGCAAGTAGTTATTGAAGCGATGGAACAAGCTCTTTTAACTGCTTATAAAAAGAACTTTGATTCGAAGACGAATGCGAAAGTAGTTATTAATCCGGATACTGGAGATATTAAAGTATTTTCTTATTATGTTGTTGTTCCAGAACTAGATTTTGGAAGTGAAGAGGAAGACGAAGAAGGAAATATCGTTAAAATTCCTCCAGAAATTAATTTGGATGCGCAAATTACTTTAGATGATGCTAGAGATATTGTTGAAGATATTGAAATTGGAGAGACCATTGAAAAAGAAGTAACTCCAAAAGATTTTGGAAGAGTTGCAGCGGGAACAGCTAAACAAGTATTAACGCAAAAGATTCGAGAAGCAGAACGAAATAGTATTATGGCTGAGTTTGAAGGAAAAATGGGCGAGATGATGGTTGGAATGCTTGCCATGGAAGATGCTCGAAATTATTATGTTGATTTAGGAAGAACTAGAGGAATCTTACCAAAGAGTGAAATGATTCCAGGTGAGACTGTTGTCATGGGTTCTAGCATTAAAGTTTATATTACCAAAGTAGAAGAGACGACTAAAGGACCATTTATTTTATGTTCAAGAAAACATTATGGTTTTGTAAAACGTTTATTTGAAACCACTATTCCAGAACTTGTCGATGGTACGATTGAGTTATATGCCGTGGTACGTGAACCTGGGGTTCGAAGTAAAGTAGCCGTTTTCTCAACAAATGAAAAAGTGGATGCTAAGGGTGCTTGTATTGGAGAACGTGGTTCTAGAATTGGAAGTATTTTAAAAGATCTAAATGGGGAAAAGATCGATTTGATTTTATACCATGAAGATGCTAGTGAGTTTATTAAAGAAGCTTTATCACCAGCAAAAGGTGTTATTGTAAATATATTAGATCCAATGAAAAAAGAAGCTTTAGCGATTGTTCCAGAAGATCAACTATCTTTAGCGATTGGAAAAAAAGGAATGAATATTAAGTTAGCAAGTCGTTTAACGAAATATAAAATTGAAGTGAAAACATTAGAACAAGTTACAAAGGAAGGTAACGAAGCATAAGGAGGACTTATGAAACAAAGAAAGATACCCATGCGTACTTGTGTTGTTACAAGAGAAAAGTGTGAGAAGAAAGACTTAGTACGAGTGGTAAGAACCCCCGAAGGAGAAGTTGTAGTTGATCCATCAGGAAAGCAAAATGGAAAAGGTGCTTATTTAAAGTTATCTTTGGAAGTTATTGAAAAAGCAAAAAAAAATAAAGCTTTGGATCGGGCTTTAGAAGTGGAAGTAACTGGGGAAGTTTATGAAGAATTATCGAATTTGTTAAAATAAAAAAAGAAAGCGAGTGAGAGTATGAACGTTCGAGAATATGCCGAAAGTGTCAATTTATCCGTAGCAGAAATATTAAAAAAGTGTGAGAGTTTAGGAATCGATGTTAATGGAGCAGATGCCTATTTATCTGATGATGATGTTATTAATTTGGATTTTGCAATTAATTTAATTAGTACTGATCAAGATACGACAATTGAAGAGGAAGAAGATATTGCAGAAATCGTTGAAGATATTATGGAATCAAGCAATTTGCATCATATTAATGATCATACAAAAAAGCAAAAATTAAAAAAGAGAAGTGAACTACAAAGTAGTAAAGAAGAATATTTTAATAAACGAAAAGCAATGTATAAGCATAAAGAAAAATTACAACGAAATAGTCAGTTAGAAAATGTCGTTGTTTATCATAGTGATATGACCGTTTCTCAACTTGCAGAGGCTTTGGAAATTAGTGGTACGGATATTATTAAGAAATTAATGAGTCTGGGATTAATGGTTTCTTTAAATCAAGTCATTGATTTTGAAAATGCTGAAATTGTAGCCATGGATTATGGAAAGACATTAAAAAGAGAAGAAACCCAAAACGTTGCGAATTTTGAAGAGTATGAAATTAATGATTCAGAAGAAGATTTGGTGCTTCGTCCAGCAGTGGTTACGATAATGGGTCATGTTGACCATGGAAAAACAACGCTTTTAGATTATATTCGTAATAGTAAAGTTGTCGATAGTGAATTTGGTGGAATTACGCAACATATCGGGGCTTATCAAGTAGAACATAATGGAACAAAAATTACGTTTATTGATACTCCTGGCCATGCTGCGTTTACAGAGATGAGAGCAAGAGGTGCTAGTGTTACCGATATTGTTATTATTATAGTCGCTGCAGATGACGGGGTTATGCCACAAACAAAAGAAGCCATTGATCATGCTTTAAGTGCTGGTGTGCCAATTATTGTAGCAGTAAATAAAATTGATAAACCAGAAGCCAATGTGGAACGAATTATGCAAGGAATGAGCGAAAATGGTATTACTCCAGAAGCGTGGGGTGGAGAATATCCTTTTGTGCCAATTAGTGCTATGACTGGTGAAGGAATTGATTTACTTTTAGAAACGATTAATACAATTAGTGAAGTAAATAATTACCGGGCGAATCCAAATCGTTATGCAGTAGGAACGGTTATTGAGAGTAAGTTAGATAAAAACATTGGTGGTGTTGCATCCTTATTGATTCAAAATGGAACATTACGTTTGGGTGATCCGATAGTTGTCGGAACATTCTTTGGAAAAGTAAGAACGATGAAAAATGACTTTGGCGTATCGATTGTCGAAGCAGGACCATCAACACCAGTTGAGGTTACGGGTATTAGTGATAATCCGAGTGCTGGTGATAAATTTATGGCTTTTGAGACTGAGAGTG
>JAAWDB010000133.1 GCA_022793555.1 Bacilli bacterium | reverse complement strand
TTTGATCTCTTTTTTATTAATAATCATTTTTCTTGTTTTAAAACATCTCTGATCACATAACTTGCAAGCAAACTACCAGCACTCATAGGAACTGAACAGACTGTTCCTAATAAAGAGGTTTTAACAGGCAATTCCCTACTCCATACTACATCAACATCTAAAAAAGAAACATTCTCCTTATTTAAAATCGAACGAATCTTTTTTGCCAACGGATCATTTTTAGTATGTTTTAAGGCCGTAATCATTAATTCCTCAGGAAAAATGCGATTTCCAGTTCCCATACAGCTAACTATTTTTATATTTTGTTGATGACAAACTTTAATTAATTCAACTTTTACATTAATATCATCACATGCATCTATAACATAATCAAATCCTTCTTGAAGAAGAACTGACACCTCTTCTTTTTTTAACTTATCTAATTTTGATTCAATTACACATGATGGATTAATTAATAAAGCTCTTTTTCGAGCTTCCATAACCTTATCACAACCAATATTTGTTTGAGTAGCAATAATTTGGCGATTTAAATTTGTTTCTTCAATATGATCACCATCCACAATGGTAATATAACGAATTCCACTTCGAACCAAAGCTTCTAGAGCATATCCTCCAACACCTCCAACACCAACAAGCAAAATCTTTTGCTGTTGTAAGCACTCAAAGTTCTTCTGCCCTATGATTCGTATTAAACGTTCAAACATTCTAATCACCTACATAAAAAAACCAGAGGTAGCCAATTTGTGATAAAAGCCCGCTCTCTCGCAGGTGGGCATCTCATCTATACTTTAGGATCCTAATTCACTTAATGGATTAGTTTTCACACCATATAGAGTTCTGACTCCCAATTATCACCATAGACGGTTTTATGTTAAATTAACTATCCTCTGGTAACCTAATTATACCATTATTCCTTCAACTACTCAAGATTTTTATAACGAATATTAATATCTACAAACCCATTAATTCCTGGAATAACACCATCACTACACATTTGCCAGTACTCATATTCTCCACGATAATTTGTATGATCTGTATAATGAGCTAACCAAACCTTATGATTATGCAAAGGCCATACCTTTTCTAAATACGATTTACTACTATAAAGCATCCCCTCATAACCAGCTGCTTCTACCGTTTCAATAAATCCAGTAGCCATATCTGAAAGTCCCATCAAGCTTAAATGAAAATCATTATAAAAGCTCCAATTCTCCCAGTCAAAAGCTATTGGAAGTGTTACGTCTTTTCCCTTAATCTGTTCAAGAACCCAACGTGCATCTGCTCGCGCTCGCTCTTCATTATTGGCATACGAATAAAAATAAATTCCTACTGGAATACCAGCTTCCTTTGCACGTGTAATATTCTGTTCAAATTTTTTATCTAAAATATATTCTCCATCAATACCATTTGACGTTCCGACACGAAGAAATACAAATTCCACTCCATTAGCTTTCAAAGTATGAAAATCAACATCACCTTGCCAAAAAGAAATATCTAATCCCATTTCAGTATTTTCATTTTTATAAGTATTCAATGCTTCACCAAATATAGTTTTAGTAGAAACAGAACTTCCCCCACGCTTAGGTTCAGTAACATTTAAAGTAAATTCATGTAACAATTGATTTCCTGAAAAATCAGTTGCTTCTAAAATAACTGGATAACTCCCTATGGTATTCAAATCATATTCCCCAACCAACTTACAAACCGGATTAGCATCATAATTATCTGCGCACATAATTTTCTTTACAAAACTATCATCACTACCAACATTCACACTATAACTGTTCCCAAGCCATACAATCGGTTTTGTTGTATCAATAACATCAACCGAAAAATCATAAGATACCCAGAAATGGTCATCATTTTCATAAGAAAAAGTTAGATGTCGTGTTCCAACAGTTTTCGTATCTATAAACTGTTCATCAGGCATCTTCCCATTTAAAGAAATAATATAATCGGTCATCTTAGCTTCACTTCCGACCTCTGCCACTAATTTATCTACTAATTGAACTTCAATTTTAGCATGCTTTTCTTGATATTTTCGTACTCCATAAAAAGCAACAATAGCAAAAATTAAAATAATAACACACACACTACTTACTACAAGTATTTTCTTTTTCATCAAACCACACTCTCTAAAATCTTAATTGTCGTCATTTTGATTTTTATAAGCATTCCAAACCTTAGCAACATTACAATTAGAAGAATAAGGAAGTGGATCAGGTAATTCTAATTTAACGATCATTGGAATTTTAAATGCACTACCAAAAGCTACACAAGTTCCTGGTTGCAGAACTTTTTGTTTAGCAATAATATCTGAAGAAATATGTGGAAGCATTTCTTCAATATATCTAATATCTTTTGGATGTGTCATTTTAAAGATAAGAAAATTAGACATCTGAGCAATAACCGTATCACTAATATCCACTGGTCGCTGAGAAATAACCCCCAAAATAGTTCCATACTTTCGTCCTTCTTTAGCAATGCGATCAAAAATATTATAACCAAGCAAAAAGGTATCTGAATCTCTTTGAATATAACGATGAGCTTCCTCTAAGATTAAATGAAAAGGCATACTTGCTCGATCAATTAAACTTTTACTAAACTCAAATAAAACTCGACATAAAATTTTAACCAAAACTTTCGCATAAACATCATCAACATCTTCAAAATTAACATTAATAATTTGGGCTTTTTTTCGCCCATTTAAAATTAAATTTTGAACAAAATCTCCAATACGAACATATCCGACATTTACAAAATAATTACTTACTTTCGTATTCATAATACTAGCAAGACGAACTTTCAAAATAATAGCATCATCATATACTTGAGAATTATGTTGAAATCCTTCACTAATTAAAGTAAATTCTAAAGCCTTCGCAAAGTCTAATATTCCAAAAGAATACTCTTTCGGTTCTTTCATTTGCTCAAATTCATCATGAACATGCTTTAAAATATAATCTGTAATCAAAACACTTTCCCCAAAATATCCATTTGAATCAATCTCAAAACACTCAGAAAAACTTCTTGAATATCCAAGCCCAGAAATCCTTGCATCAAAGTTAAAATCTACAGTATGACAAACTTCAATAATCGTAAAAATTTCATTCTTCTTACTTGATGTGGTTTGATTACTAAATAAAACCGCTAATAAAGCTTTTGCAATTAAATGATTTTTATACTCCTCTGCTTCTTCATTTTTTTGTGAAAATATTTTTGCTAAACGAAGAGTACGTTCAATAATAGGTAATTGACTATGACTACTTGCTTGTAAAAGTAAAGCCCAATCATCAATAGTTAATAAATTTATAGGAATTTGTAACAAAACATCTGTAGAATCAATGGGATTAGTAGTAATAAATTTATATTGGTAATGCTCATTAAATTGAGAAACGGTTTTAAAAGCATTTTTATATTCCCCAAACGAGTCAAAAATAAATAAATTGGCATGATATGATAATGCATGCTTATTTTGAAAAACATTTTGGATAATTCGTGCAACACCACAAGACTTTCCACTACCAGTATTTCCAAAAATAGCAAAATGATTTGAAAAAAAATCATTAATTTGGGGAACAATATTAGAATTTGTATAAATTGCACTTCTTCCAAGCAAAAATGCACTATCAGATTCGCTTCCTACAAGTTCTCCTAACTCTTCATCTGTAATTAATCTTATAGTACTAGAAAGTAATGGTTTTCGAATAACACCATTTAAATAATGCTTACCCACAAATTCTCCTAAGAAA
>JAAWDB010000132.1 GCA_022793555.1 Bacilli bacterium | reverse complement strand
GGTGGTGGTGGTAGATATGATAAAATCATTACGAATTTTATTGATGATGGTAATGAATATCCCGCCGTTGGATGCAGTTTTGGCTTAGATGCAATTCTTGAAGTTTTAAAAGAACAAAAGTCTTTGGATTTGGGTAATGTCATTGATTTGTTTATTGTTCCTTTAGATACTAAAATTACGGCTTTTGGTCTTGCGTATGAACTTCGTAAACGCGGGGTAAAAGTTGATCTTCAATATAATGAACGAAAATTAAATAAAGTTTTAAATTCAGTGGATCGAGCAGGAATTCCTTATGTTTTGGTTCTTGGTGAAGATGAAGTTAAAAACAAGAAGATTTCTTTAAAAAGCTTTCGAGATAATAAGAGTTATGAGTTTTTGATCGATGCTTATGATGAAATCGCTTCACTCATCAAAAAAAATTAAGATCTGTTTGGATCTTTTTTTAGTTTTTTTGTCAAAAGATGGTATCTTTTTGATATAATGGCTATGGTGAATGTGATGAAATTTCAGTATCAATTAAAAAAGAAAGAAAAAAATACGAAAGCTCGGCTTGGAGAGTTTGTTTATCATGGTAAGGTTTATGAAACTCCGATGTTTATGCCAGTAGGTACCCAAGCAACTGTAAAAACTTTAAGTCCAGAAGAGATAAAAGATATGAATGCTGGAATTATTTTAGCGAATACTTATCACTTATGGTTAAGACCAGGGGAAGATATTGTTAGTAAAGCGGGAGGATTACATCAATTTATGAATTACGATGGGCCAATTTTAACGGATTCTGGGGGATATCAGGTTTTTTCTTTAGCTAAAAATAAAAAGAAAGATATTTGTGAGGAAGGGGTTCATTTTAAAAGTCATATCGATGGAAAAAAATTGTTTTTAACTCCAGAATTGTCGATTCAAATACAAAATAAGTTGGATAGTGATATTGCAATGAGTTTTGATGAATGTCCTCCAGCAAGAGCAGATTATTTTTATTTAAAAAATAGTGTTGAACGAACTTTAAGATGGGCAAAACGAGGCCAAGATGCTCATAATAATCCGAATCAAATGCTTTTTGGTATTGTTCAGGGAGGTGCTCATAAGGATTTACGAGAATTTAGTGCACGAGAAACAGTAAAATTAGATTTTGATGGTTATAGTATTGGTGGTGTTGCCAATGATCATGAAAGTAAGGAAGAAATGTATCAAGCGATTGATTATTCGATTCCTTATTTACCAGAGGATAAACTGCGGTATCTTATGGGTATTGGGGAACCAATCGATTTGATTGAAGGCGTTATTCGGGGTGTTGATATTTTCGATTGTGTTAGTCCAACACGTTTGGCACGACATGGTCATGCTCTTACCAAATATGGCAAAATTAATTTAAAAAACGCTTCGTTTAAAGAGGATTTTACACCTATTAGTACAGAGTGTGATTGTTATGCTTGCAAGTCTTATACAAAGGCTTATATTCGTCATTTAATTACCGCTGATGAAACATTTGGAGCACGACTTTTGTCGATTCATAATATTCGATTTTTAATTCATATGATGGAAGAAATTCGTGATGCGATTCGAAATGATACGTTATTAACTTATCGTGATACTTTTGTAAAAAATTATTATGGTGATAAGCATGAGTAGTTTTAAAACGACTTTTTGGCTAACCGTTTTGGCAACCATTTTGATTATAGGTCTTCCTACCATTTTAAAAATTACTAAGAATCATGAGGAACGAATGTATTTAGTTGCAACAAAGAAAATTTTGGAAAGTGCTGAGGCTTGTTTTTATGATGATGTTTGTCAGGATTCAATGATTAGTCTTGGGGATTTAAAACAAAAAGGGTATTTAGATGATGTCATTGATCCTCAAACTAAAACTTATTTTGAAGATGATTTAATGTTAGTTTATGAAAATTATCGAGTTTCTTTTAAAAGTGATAAATCATAATAACTGTTAGTAGAAAAGTATTTTTCAATGTATGAGAGGAGATAAAATACCAAAATGGCAAAAGTAGTAATTTTGGGAGGTAATGCTCGAAATTGAAGGAATTGATTCGGTCATTGATATGTATGATTTTTTACCTGCTGATATATGTAAATTGCAAAATAAAGATAAAGTGAAAGCCAATTTTTTAGCATATCCTGGTCTTAGTTTAGAAGAAATAAAATTTAATGTTATCCATTATGCTAAACCAACCGATTGGATTGCTCAGGTTAATGAGGAATATTTAAATGATTGTGTAAAAAGATTTTATGCAAGAAATGATCAACTTGTTAAAGCGTGTTGCAAATATAATTTAAAATTAGTTGATACAAAATGTGGCGAAGATAGGAATTTAGTATTAAATCAGTTATTTAATGAAATTGTCAATGATGGGTAGAAATTAGAAAAATTTTGGGAGGCAGGTTGAAATGAAATCAAATCAATCTAGAGCGGATTTAAGAAATCAGTTATTTGCTCAATATTTTAAAGTAGAAGATGGGATTTTAGCTACAGATTTTGTAGATAAACTGTCTTTTTTACCAAAGTTATGGAAACGTTTACATGTTTTATGTGAAAAGCATATCCAATATTTTGATTCTTTAAGCACTTTAAAATGTTTTAAGTTAATTGAATATCAAAAAAAGAAGTATCTCATTTTGAAGGTACGGATGTTTAAATATGTCATTATCGATATTGAAAAAATGGAAAATATCACAGAAGAACAATTTCGAAATGATTTTAATGAAGACTTTTTTTGTAATTATTTTGGAGAAATAAAACGGGATCAAGATTTTTTTCGGATGTATGATTTATTAACATACGATGGTAATGTACAAGAATTAATCGATTTTTATAGTGAAAATAAGGATTTACTATGTTTGTCAACAAGCTTACATTATCGATTAGAAATTGGTGCAGCTTGGACTTATTTTTGTATTGATTTTGTTAATGCATCAGCCCAAATGGGTTTTCAAACGAAAGATCAATTTTTATATGAACATCTATTGTTAAGGTATGATTTAATGCCTCTTGGAACGCAAGATGCTCCAGATAGAATAGGTATTGAAAAAATGCAGGAAATGTTTGCTAGAATTAG
>JAAWDB010000131.1 GCA_022793555.1 Bacilli bacterium | reverse complement strand
GATTTATGTACAAATCGTTAATGAAATTGAAAAAAGTATTATTCATGGAAAATTAAAACCAGAAGATCAAATGCCTAGTATACGAGAACTTGCTAGTGAACTAGGAATTAATCCAAATACAGTGAAAAAGTCTTATTCAGAATTAGAGAATAAGAATATAATACGTAGTGTATCTACGAAAGGAACATTTATTACTTCTAAAATTGAAGAAATTGTGCAAAATAAAATCAAGATGACTTTCGCTAACATGCAACAAGAGGTTGATGAACTTAAGATGTTAGGATTTTCTTTAGAAGAAATTAAAGAAAGGATAAAATAGGTGAGTAGAATGTTAGTGATATTATATTATATTATTTTTTCGATATCTTTTGTTTATGCCATGTATTTTGCTTTGACAGGATTATTCGGATTTAAAAATTATCATAAAAGTCAGTTTGGTAGACATAAACCAAAACATAAATTTGGAATTGTTATTGCTACAAGAAATGAAGAGAAAGTTATAGGAGCTTTAATTAAGAGTTTACAAAAGCAAAAATATCCGAAAGATTTATATGAAATTTTTGTTGTCCCTAATAATTGTACGGATAATACAGAGGCATCTGCTAGAGAAGCTGGGGCAACGATTATTGATTGTACTGTACCCGTGAAGTATAAAGCGGATGCGTTAAAGTTTACATTCAAAGAATTGCAACAAAGAGAGGACTTAGACGCTTTTGTAGTATTTGATGCAGATAATTTAGTTCATCCAGACTTTTTAGCTCGAATGAATGATGCGTTATGTGAAGGAGTACAAGTTGCTCAAGCATTTCGTGATGCTAAGAATATGGGAGATAATTGGTTAACGGGAAGTTATACTTTGTTCTATTTTATTCAAAATTTCTTTTATAATCGTGCTCGAATGAATTATTCTGGTTCTGCTACAATTAACGGAACAGGGTTTATGATGCGTAAAGAAGTAGTGATTGATGGATTTAATACCGTGACGATTACAGAGGATAGTGAATTTACAGCACAATGTGCTATTCGAGGAATTCAAGTGGCCTTTGTTGAGGATGCCATTACCTATGATGAACATCCAATGACTTTTAGTGCGAGTTGGAAACAACGCAAGAGATGGACGAGTGGAACACTAAATTGTTTAACTGTTTATTGGAAAAAATTATTATCGACGTTTGTTAAAACAGGAAATATTGCTTGTTTTGATATGGTAATGATGTTTTTAGCTCCAATTATGATGTTAGTTGGTTCAGCATTATCGATTGTGTTAATTATTTTTCATATTGCTGGTGTAGAGTTATTTGATTTCTTCTCTTATCTTTATGCTTCAGGAATTATATTCTTTATTTTATTCTATTTCTTAAGTGTTTTAATGAATGTATTTGTCGTAAAATATAATCATAAAAAACCAAAAGATGTTTTGGCGGGAATTTTCTTATTTAGTTTATTCTTGTTATCGTGGATTCCAATTAATATTGTTTGTTTATTTAAGAAAACGGATAGTTGGGAACAAATTAAACATGATCGTAGTGATGTTGATTTAGATAAATTATTAAATTAATTTTTGGGTAGCAGAAATGCTACCTTTTTCTTTGCATGACAAAAGTGTCATTTTTTCTTTTCTTTCTTATGTTATAATAACGGAAATTAGGTGATGAAAATGGATATGGTAGTTAAAGTTTTATTAGTCGAAGATGAAGATGCTATTTTAATGGGTCTTAAATATTGTTTAGAGCAAGAAGGATTTCTTTGTTTTACTGCTGGTTGTGGTGAAGAGGCGATTGAAATTGTAAAAAATCAAACAATTGATTTAGCTTTGCTCGATTTAAATTTACCCGATATGAATGGATTTACGGTTATGGAAGAACTAAAAAAACTTCAAGGCTTTCCGATCATATTTTTAACGGCTAATTTAGAAGAGGTTTCGATTGTGAAAGGCCTTGATATGGGAGCTGATGATTATATTACGAAACCATTTAAAACACGAGAGCTTATTAGTCGAATGAAAGCAGTATTAAGACGAAATCAAAAGAATATGAGTAATTTAATACCTCTTGGTAATGTAGTGATTGATTTGAATTCTGCAAAAGTTTTGAAAGATGGAAAAGATGTCATGTTAACGGTTTTGGAATATAAAATTTTATTAACTTTAGCGATGAATCCTAATCATGTATTTACACGAGAAAAAATTTTAGCAGATATTTGGGATGTGAATGAAGAGTATGTCAATGATAATACTTTAACCGTTTATATTAAACGAATTCGTGAGAAAATTGAAGATGATGTTAATCATCCAAAAATTATTCAAACAGTACGAGGAATTGGATATAAAATTGAGCGGTTTAATGATTAATTTTTGGGGTGGAGAGTTATGAAATTTTTTCAATTATATCGAAAAGAGTTTTTGTCTTTTTTCTTCTGTTTTTGTTTTTTCTGTTTGGTTTCTTTGGGTTTAAGTCATTTATTAATAGAGCATTATAAGGAAAGCTTTTTAGAAAATCAGGCCTTTTTAATTCATGGATTGTTAGAACAGCATCCAGAATTAGAAAGTGAAATTGTTCATATTTTACAAGATCCGCCTCAAGATTATGATTCGGAATTTTTAGAAAAATATGGTTTTACTAAGTTAGAACGGTTAAGTTATTTAGAGTATGTATCAAGTTTGGAAAGTTTTACTCATCGAGCAATATTTTTTTCTTTTCTTTGTTGTTTTTTTCTTTTTCTGTTGTTGGTTTTATTTTTTGCTTATCAAAAGCATCACCGAATTTTAGATATTAATGATTACTTATTTCGTGTTTTACAAAATGATTATCAAATGAATTTAAAAGACTATCGAGAGGACAGTATTAGTATTTTAAAAAATGATTTACTTAAGGTGACGAATAAATTGCGCAATATGAGTGAAATATCAATTAATGATAAAAAAAATTTAGAACGAACGTTATCAGATATTTCCCATCAATTAAGGACTCCTTTAACTAGCTTGACAATTATTAATGATGTTTTAAGTTCTGATCATGTAACGAAATCGGATGAAAAGAAATTTTTAATTCAGCAAAGAGAACAGTTGGAGCGAATGGAATGGCTTATTGTGACTCTTTTAAAGATGAGTCAAATTGATTCAGGAACTATTGTTTTTGAAGAAAAGGAGGAATCCGTTTTGGAGATGATTAATGAAGCGATAAAACCTTCTTTGATTCCTTTGGAACTAAAGCAAATCGAGTATGAAATTTCGATTGATCCAAGTCTTAAGTGTGTGATGGATTTTCATTGGATGGTGGAAGCTTTTGTTAATTTAATTAAAAATGCGATGGAACATACTCAAAATATGGGACATTTAAAAATTACAGCTAGTGATAATCCAATGTTTGTAGAAATTAAAATTATTGATGATGGTATAGGAATTTCTAAAAAAGATTTGCCACATATTTTTGAGCGTTTTTATAAATGTAATACCAAAGCCGAAAGCATTGGAATTGGGCTTAATTTTTCGAAAACTGTTATTGAAAAACAGCATGGTGTAATTTCGGTATCGAGTGTTTTAGGAAAAGGAACAACATTTGTGATTCGTTTTTTGAAAATGACAATTTAAAAGAAATTTAAAAATAAATAAAGTTGTTATATGAATATGATTATGTTAAAATATGAATTTGTTGAAAAGGAAAAATTTTTATGGAAAAGAAAAAGGATTTATTATTAGATATTGATCATGTTTTTTGCTTTCCTGGTTTTTTAGAAGCAATTAATGATTTTTTAGGAAGTCATTATGAAATAGATGATTTTACCGATTATTATATTGATAAGGTTGCGATACCAGAAGAACGCTTTGATGAATTTAATGAATTTTTAAATCAAAGGAATTTATATGAAAATGCACAAATTTTACCTTATGCTATAGAAACTATAAAGGAACTGGCTTTATTTTATAATATTTATCCTTGTTCATCTTGTATTAATCCATTTAATATTGCAGGGTCTGGTAAATTATATGTTGATAAATATTATTTTTTATTGGAGTATCTTCCTTTTATTCAACCTGAACATTATATTTTTACTAATGCTAAACATTTATTTCGTGCAGCTATTCAAATTGATGATCGATTAGATAAACTTGATCCTTATGTTGAGACGAGAATACTATTTCCAGCACATCATAATAAAACTATTTCGGATGCTATAATAAACCAAAAAGGAGTTATTCGAGCAGGATATGATTGGCGAACTGGTTGGATAGAAGTTGGAAATATTTTACTACCAACTCATCAACAAAGAGGTGAAGGGCGATATTTAAAAAAGTAATTTAAAAATTATTATTACTTTAGATTAAAATTGCTTTTGAGTGTTAAGCTATTTTGTTTAAAAAAAATTAGTGAAAATTTTATTTTTTTTGATATAATATTCTAAAGG
>JAAWDB010000130.1 GCA_022793555.1 Bacilli bacterium | reverse complement strand
TTTGTTTAAATTATATTAAATGGTGCGCTTGAGATTTCAATTAAAAAAAGTTACCCATAAAGGTAACCTTTTTTATTTATTACGTGCTCGAATTTTTTTATCAACTTCACTTCGTTGATGACGATAATAATCTTCTAAACGAACAAACTCATTTAAACCTATCATATTAATCAATTCCGCAGAAGAATAACAAAAATAATCGTAATCATGATAACTCTTAATAACATCACAACTATGAAAAGGATTAGGACAAAAACTATCTCGATAAAAACGTCTTTCCTTCATACTACTCATTTCATGTGCCCGATGTAATTTCAAAAGAAAAGTAATAATTTGTAAATGTTCATCTTGATATAAAATGTCATAATCTTTAGACAACTGAAAAATTTTATCAAAGCGTTGCCAAACATCTTCATAAACAGGTTGCCAAGAAAACAAATTACTTTCCTCATTTTTTACTGGTTTCCAATTTAAAATAGGTACTCTAGCCCAAAAATCACCCTCTGGGTTAGCTCGTAAAATCCCCGGCGGATAATGATTCGAATACTTTCCTTCAATTTTATCGTAAAAAGTATTACGTAGCCATTCAAAATCAGTTGGATAATGAGGATTCTTGATTAAAAAAAATAAATGTCGATCCCTTAAAAAAGGCCAAATTTTTTGTATAAGTGCTTCTTCAAAAGAATTCACATGATAATTTCTTTCATTTAAATATTCTTCAAAACTTTGAATTGTTATAATATCTTTAACTTCCATCCCTAAAAACCTACCCTAATAAATTAATTTCGTCTATTTTCACTAATCAACTCTTTTTCTATTGCTAACTGTTTAATACGTTCTACGATTCTTCTTGCCTTTATTGGATCTTTCATAGGACCTATACCAGCTAAATGATTCTCTAATTCTTTTATACTCATATTAGAAGAAAAAAATGTTGGGAGTTTATGTTCCATTCGATATTGTAAAATAGTTCCTAAAACTTCATCTCTTCCCCACTCTGTTACTCGTTCAGCTCCAATATCATCCAAAAACAAAAGATCCACTTTTTGATAAAATTTCATTTTGCTCTCAAAAGTTTCCCAATCATCTTTCAACTCTCTTAAGATTTCTGGATAATAAGCTATACAAATAGTAGCATGTTTTATAATTTCTAATTCATGAAATAACGCACTAATTAAAAACGTTTTACCACAACCAAAATTCCCATGTAAATATAATCCTTTTGATGTTTCAGAAAAATCATATTGATCAAAATACTGATCAATCCATTTTATAACATCAATTCGTTTCTTATCACCAGAAACATCAATATCTTTCATTCTAGCATACATATTAAGATTAGCTTTTTTTTCTTTTTCTTTCACTATTTTTTCAAATTTTTTCTGATATTTACAAGGCGCATAAGAAAAAATAACAGAGCCCATTTTTTTTTCAGGTATCCTAACATGCCCTTTAAAAGCATTTTTACACATATAAAGACCACTACAATGCTCACAATGTTGACATTCTCTTATAGTATCTTGTAATTTTGAAGTGATTTTCATAGCATCAGAAGAACTTAATTCTAAACGTTTTACCAAATTCAAAAAAGATTTATCTTGTAGAGCTTCATCATAACTTTTTTTTAAATCAGTTAAAGATTTATTAGAAAAAGACATTTCTTTCATTTCTACCATAAAATCACCTTTCATTTTCATTGTAGCGAAAAAAGATTTAGAATACAAGACGAAAATTTTTGAAAATTTTTACAGATCAATAAATTTATCTTAAAGATAAAAATATTACTTATACTTCTTTAAAATACTCTCCATTTCTTCTACTTCTTCCTTACTCATTTCTTCTTTAGATAATGTTTCATGAAACCATACAGGTTCTTCTATTTTACTAGAACTTTTCGTATTTTTAGAAATTTCTTTATTATATTTTTTATTTTCTTTTTCAGCCATTGCCATTGCATCGCTTGCTGTCTCAATGCCCTGTCGTTTCCAATGCCCAGCAACGGTTTCTACAAACGCCATCGACAATTTATTATGATTTTTCTTTAATGTATAATCAATTAACACATTAACAACCGCTGGTTTCAAAGATAAATCTATAATTAACATTTCTAATAGCTTTAAATCACGATTAGTAGGAGTAGCTCCATTATATTTACTCTTTAAAAAGTCGTAAGGACTTGTATTTTCAAAAACTTCAATAATTCGTCCTCTCTTACTTCCATCTCCTTGTGGGCTTTTTAAATACTCTGGTTGTGTTCGATAAACTAAAGTTGGTAATTTGCCATGATTATTATACTGATAATATTTTCTTGTCTGACGGCGTAACTCTTCTTTATCAATACTGCCTTTTTCATTAATACTAAGTCTTAAAATTTCACACATTTTTAACGTATCCAACTGATAAAGAAATGCTAAGTTATTAATAAGTTCTCGCATTCTCTTACCAAAAGTTCGTTCACTTACTAGACCTCTTGGCATACTAGAGATAAGTAAATCAAAATCCACCTGATCTTGCATATTTAAAGGAAGTACCTCTCTTCCTACTGCATCAAAAGTTACTAACTGACTACTCGTTTTAAATACACCATCAAAGCTTTTAGAAATATCTTCATACTCTTTCGTATCAATTTTAAAAGTTCCATACTCTTGTTTTAATAAATCATATTCATACTTTCCAATATTATTATAAAGAACTACATTAAAAATCGGATGTGAAAAAAATTCTTTAGCACTAAGTGGAGAATAAAGTTCATAAATATAACTATTAATTTCTCCTTCTTTTAGATACGTTTTTAATAAACCTACTGCTTCTAAAGTTTCTCGGGCAAGTTTAATACTATCTAGTTTTGTTTTTAAAAGTGTCATTAAATGATGATGCGTATAATCAATACTAACAAACTCTAATCGATCTAAATCTCGCCATAACGTAAGATAAAGACTAACTGCTATACTACCTATAATCGGTTCATAAAGACTGACAACATTTTTTCGATCAACCTCGGTAAGTATAGTTTTATTAACAACCAAATATTTATCAGCTGGCAAAAGGGTAATTAATTTCATCTACTCACCTCTAAAAACAAATATTCTAATATTTTTCTTTTTTTCATAAGTATTTATTATTATATCAAAAAAATCATCAAAAAAAGAAAAAAACGCCAAAATAAATTTGCGTTTAACAAGATTCATCGCAGGTAGAATCTAATAATTTCAAAATCATATCTTCATAAATATGATAAAGTTCTTCTTGTTGTTTCTCGTTTAAAGGCGTGTAGGCATTTTCTTGAGATTTCACTGTATCCACATGAATATCTAAAATTTTACCCTCTTTTACTACCACAACGGTTGGAGCATATAATCGCTTTTCCTTAGTATCAATGTTTTTTCCATCCTTACTCTTTAAATAATATGGTTCTAAAACTGAATCTAAAGCTTTCAAAATTTCTCGATAACCATTTGTTCCTTCATCACGAACAACAACTTTATTATTATCATCTAGAGTTAAATCATCACGAATATTCTTGATATCAACATAATTAATTTCTCCCAGATTCGTATTACTTGCTGCCTTTAAAAGCACAGGTACCATGCTACGACACCAAGGACAACTTGAAAAACCAAAATAAAATAAACCTGTTCCATTCTTTAAGCGGTTCGCAGCTTCATCATCAGATAAATAACGAATCGGATTAGTTTCTTTCACTTCTACTGTAGGATAAGTCATTTTATTATTTTCATTAATACTTCCATTCAATGACTCATATTCCTCTTTAAATTTTATGGCATCACTTTGTACAGATGGTTGATCATCTTCTTTTCTAACTGCTAATCCCCCAATTATAGACGCAATAATCAATAAAGCTACTACAATCGATAATAATACTTTTTTATCTTTATCCACTTTTTGTTACCTCCATTAAATAAAATTTTACTAGTAATCAAAATAATTTGCAATCTTTTTTATTAAATGAAACAATTAGTAATTGTAAAAAAAAAGAATATTTCTTATAATGAATAAGCTTATCTAAAAGAAAGGATGACATTATGTTATTAAATTGTATTTATTTAACTATTGGTTTCATTATTTTAGTAAAAGGAGCTGATTTATTTATAGACGCTGCATCATCTTTAGCAGAAAATTTTCATCTTTCTAAGATGTTAATAGCTCTTACTATCGTTGCTTTTGGTACTAGTGCGCCAGAATTCGCAGTATCTATTCAAGCGATGATGTCTAACAGTGGAGATATCGTCTTAGGAAATGTTATTGGAAGTAATATTTTAAACATTTTATTAATTTTAGGAGCATCTAGTTTAATTCATCCCTTAAATGTTAAAAATACTACCGTTAAAAAAGAATTACCCATTACGCTTTT
>JAAWDB010000129.1 GCA_022793555.1 Bacilli bacterium | reverse complement strand
TGCTATCAAATCATCCATAAATTTTTCAATTTTATTTTGATCAAAAGTTGATTCTAAAGCACCATTTTCATTAGATATCGCTGATTCTGTTTCATTTAAATCATTATTTGAATTATTTATAAGAAATGAATAATGATTTTTCATTTCATCTAACAACTCTTCTTTTAGAATTCCAGCTTCTCTTAAACTTTCTTCTTCATTTAAGTTTTCCATAAAATAAGGATTATTATGTATTGTTGCATATTCACTAATATAATCAACAAACTCCTCAAGCGGCATGTTGTTTATTATTTGGTATAATTCTTTTATTAATAAATCATTTTGCTCAAAGTTTTTATGGTTATCCACTTCGTTTATAAATTTTGTTATTACATGTTGACGATCAGATCTTGTTTTATTTAAAAGACCGCGTTCTTCATTTATAAATTCTTCTAAATTATTTTGAACAGCTTGACGAAATTGACTAAATTCTAAAACATTTATGTTGTGTTTATCCATAAAATATTTACATTCTTCAGCTTCTAAAGTGTCAATTGCTTTTGTTAACTCTTCACAATCCACCAATTCTAATAAATCTAATTTGTAGCAAAAAGAATATTCTCTTAAAAAATCTTTTGCTAATTCATTCATTTTTTCTGTTTTCATACAGATCCCCCTCCGTTTGCGATATATTCTAATAAATTCTGTTTATTTTGTCAACTTTAGAACGCTAATTAAAGGGAAAACAGTAACCAGATAAGATAATAAACTTTTTTTAAAAATATAGATTTTCATCATGTAGTGTAATCTAGAATATAAAAATGCACTATTCTAAGAAAAAATAGTACATTTAAAACTTACTAATTAACAAAGATTATTTTTCGTTTAAATAACGTTTTAGCCATTGGCCTGTGTAGGATTCTTTTACTTTACTTACTGCTTCTGGGGTACCCGTGGCAACAATGGTTCCTCCTCCAGATCCACCTTCTGGTCCTAAATCAATGATGTGATCTGCAACCTTTATAACGTCTAAGTTATGTTCAATTACTAAAACGGTATCGCCATTATCTACAATACGATTTAAAATGGCTAATAATTTTTTTATATCTGCACTATGAAGTCCAGTAGTTGGTTCATCTAATATGAATAAGCTTTTTCCTGTCGCTCTTTTTTGAAGTTCTTTGGCAAGCTTTACGCGTCCCGCTTCTCCACCAGAAAGAGTTGGAGCACTTTGACCTAATTCTATATAAGTAAGACCTACATCCATTAATACATCTAATTTTTGCTTAATTTTAGGAACATTTTCAAAAAACTCTACCGCTTCATTTACACGCATATTTAAGACATCCGAAATATTTTTTCCTTTAAATTTAATATCCAAAGTTTCACGATTATATCGTTTTCCCTTACATACATCGCATGGGACATAGACATCTGGTAAGAAATGCATTTCTATTTTCTTAACTCCATCTCCCCAACAAGCTTCACATCTTCCGCCTTTCACGTTAAAAGAAAATCTTCCTTTATCATAACCACGCATTTTACTTTCTTTCGTAGTAGCAAATAAGTCTCGAATATCATCAAAAACTCCTACATAGGTAGCCGGATTACTTCTTGGCGTTCTTCCAATCGCATCTTGTGTAATCATAATAACTTTATCAATATTCTCTAATCCTTTTACTTCTTTGCATTTACCAGGAATCTCTTTGGAACGATATAAATTTTGAGATAGCGTTTTATATAGAATTTCATTTACTAAGGTACTTTTTCCTGAACCAGATACGCCAGTTACACAAATAAATTTTCCCAAAGGAAATTTGACATTAATTTTTTTTAAGTTATTCTCTTCCGCTTTTACGACTTCTAAAAATTTACCATTTCCTTTTCTTCGTTTTTTTGGCACTTCTATTTTTTCTACACCCGATAAATATCTTCCAGTTAAACTTTTCGGATTTTTCATCACTTCTTCTGGAGTTCCTGCTGCTACAACATGACCTCCTTCAGTACCAGCCCCTGGACCAATATCTACTAAAAAATCACTTTCTAGCATCGTATCAGTATCATGCTCTACAACAATAAGCGTATTTCCTAAATCGCGCATTTCTTTTAAGGAATTGATTAGTTTTTCATTATCTCGTTGATGAAGACCAATACTTGGTTCATCTAAAACATAGAGAACACCAGATAGTTTACTGCCAATTTGTGTCGCTAGACGAATTCTTTGACTTTCTCCACCCGATAAGGTACCAGCTTTTCGATTTAACGTTAAATATTCCAAGCCCACATTTTGTAAGAATTCTAAACGATTATTAATTTCTTTTAATAATAAACGACTAATTTCTTCTTGCTCTTTGGATAATTTTAAATTTTGTAGGAATTCAGCAAGTTCTTTAATACTCATGCAAGTGATATCATAAATATTTTTTTTGTTAATATAAATCGATAAAATACTATGTTGTAATCTTGAACCATGACATTCTGGACAATCTTGTTCAACCATAAAGGTCTCTAGCCATTCACGAACCCAAGAGCTGGAAGTTTCCATGTATCTTCTTTCTAAGTTATTAATCACACCTTCGTAGTAGTCATTCGTATAACGAACGTTTCCAGTTTTCGAAACATATTTAATTTCAATTGGTTCTGGCGTACCAAAAAGAATAATATCTAATTTTTCTTTTTTGATTTCTTTTATTGGGGCATCCATATCAATGTTATATTTTTCACAAACTGCAGCAATCGTCGTATTATGGATATTATTATCTAAGTTATAAGCAATGATGGCTCCTTCGTTTAAACTTTTATCTTTATTGGGAATAATTAAATTTTCACTAATTTTTAATTTGGTTCCTAATCCTTTACATTCCTCACAAGCTCCATATGGGGAATTAAAAGAAAACATTCGTGGTTCTAATTCACCAATGGAATAATTACATTTTAAACAAGCATAATTCTCACTCATTAAAATTTCTTCCCCATCGATAATATGAATTAATACTAAACCATTTGCTAGTTTCGTACTCGTTTCAAGTGCTTCAAAAATACGACTACGTTCTTCATCACGAACGACAACGCGATCAACTACAACTTCAATGTTATCTTTCACATTTTTTTCTAGTTTAATTTCTTCTTCTAAGCCATAAAGTGTTCCATTTACACGGACTCTTGTAAATCCATCGGTTCTTAAGGTATCTAAAAGATCTTTATGAGCTCCTTTTTCTCCTCTTACTATGGGTGCTAATATTTCTAGTTTTGTTCCATTTTCAAAATCCATAATTTTATTGGTCATTTCATCAATACTTTGAGAAGTAATTGGGATATGATGTTTTGGACAATAAGGTGTACCAATACGTGCAAATAAAAGTCTTAAAAAATCATAAATCTCCGTAATGGTTCCCACGGTACTGCGCGGATTTTTATTTGTTGTTTTTTGATCAATAGAAATACTTGGTGATAATCCTTCGATCGAATCTACATCTGGTTTTTCCACATTACCAATAAATTGTCTAGCATAAGCACTTAAACTTTCAACATATCTTCTTTGTCCTTCTGCATAAATTGTATCAAAAGCTAAACTACTTTTTCCTGAGCCAGACACGCCAGTCATAACCACTAATTTATTTTTGGGAATCTCAATATCAACATTTTTTAAGTTATTTTCTCTAGCCCCTTTAATTACAATTTTATCCATAATCCACCTCTAAATTTAATTTAAACGTTTTTGCTTTTTTCATGCACCACTAATATAGCATACAGTTGTTTGGTAGTCAATCGAAAAAAAAAGAACTTTATTCGTTCTTTTGATTTGCGTCTGTTAGTGGAACTAATACGCCATTTATATCGTATTGTTCTACCAATATTTGATTTTCTTTTTGAGTTTTGACAATCAATAAATCTTCTTCATTTAATTCGACTTGATTAAAAGTTCGATTATCTAAAAATGATTGCCATTTCGAATCAAGAATTTGATAAGTTGTTTTTCCATTGAGCGTTTTCTCTAACAAGAAAAACTTTATGTGGTCATTTTTTAATTCTTTTATTTGATAGAAAGAATTTCTTTCCATAACGATATCTTGGTACCACAATTCTTCTTTTGTAAGACGGTTCCAAACTTTTAATTGATTTTCTTCTTGATCATTTTTCTCTAATTTCTTGGTTTCTAAAATTAACTCATTATTAATTAGGGAAAAGTCTGTATTTTCAAAAGGGGTAATTACAGATTCTTTGGTTACATCATAAAAGGCTTTTTCTGTTTGATTTTTGGTTAATTGTAAGCCAAGAATTTGATTTTCCCATTTCAATAATTTGACATCGGTAATTTCTGTATCTATATTTATTTTTTCTTTTGATTTTGTTACATCATTATAAATAAAGTAATCGCCGTCTTTTATAATTTTTTCATTATTGTCTTGATCGGAATAAATCCCTTCACAGTCTTCGTTTATACATTTATAGGTATGCACAATTCTTTTCGTATGACCATTTTTCGTCCAAGCCAAAGTATCGTCATTTTCGTACAAATATAGTTCTGATTTTTGCTCTTGATTTCCAAGTCTTTTCATTTCTGCATGAATGTAACCGTCTATGATTAAATTAGAAAGTTCTTGCGCCGTCTCATTTGTAAAGGGAAGAAGATAATATCTTTTGTTTTGTGCATTATAAATCGTTATCCCTTCTTCAGTTGGTTTCTCTTTTTTTTCTTTTAGGCCTTTTAATAATTTTCGAAGTAGTTTTACGGATTTATAATCGGTTTTTTCCAGTAAGAAAGAATTTTTATAATCCTCCCCAATTTCTACTTTTTCAATTTTACCACTTTGATTATAAAAATTATATGTAATATCTTGGGCATTTTCATAATGAAAAGAAACTGTGAAAAGGATTCCATTTTCTAGCGTTCTTTCATGAACAAAAAATAAGATACAGAAGAAAAGAAGAATTGTTCCGATAAAAGCGAGTAGTAGATAAAGTCCCTTTTTGTTTTGCATTATTTCACCTCAAAACATGATGACAGTATTTTATCATAAGTATTGAAGAAAAAGAATAGTTACTCACAGGAATTGGCATAATTTGCACTTATTTTCTTTTTTGAATAAGATAAACGATTCGCGCTGATAATTTCCATGGTAAGAAACGTGTTAAGAATAACCCTATTTTCGTAAATTCATCAGGAACAATAATTAATTTATTTTTTAAAGTTTTCACAATGGCACGACGAGCGATTTTACGGGCATTTTCTTCTTCGATTTGAAAGGTTCCTTTGGCTACTTTATTAAATTCAGTGGCAACAGGTCCAGGACATAAAACACTTATATGAACATGACTTTTTTGACGTCTTAGTTCTTCATATAAGGCTATGGATAATTTTGCTACATAATTTTTGGTTGCATAGTATGTATTTAATCCAGGACCAGCTAAGAATCCAGCAGCAGATGCCACATTTAAAATTCTTCCACGATCTTTTTTCATCATATCTTGTAAGAATAGTTTGGTCATAATGTGATATGCTTTAATGTTTAAGTCAATCATTTCTAATTCACGATCAAGACTTGTTTCAGAAAACATACCAAATAAACCAAAACCGGCATTATTAATTAATAAATCAATATCTTGGTCTTGGACCTTTTTATGTAATTCATAAATGTTTTCAGCTTTTTGTAAATCATAATCAAAAATAGTAATATGCGTAGGTAAACTTTTTTGAAGTTCTTGAAGACGCTCTTTTCTTCTTGCCACTAAGATTAAATCATAACCTAGTTCACTTAAATATATGGCCATTTCTCTTCCTAACCCACTACTTGCTCCTGTTATTAGTGCTAACATATAATCACCTTTTTTTATTATACCTTGCTTTTAAAATTTATCCCATGAAAAAAAAGAGTTATGCTCTTTTTTCTAAAGTATCCATTAAATTTGGTAACATTTGTTTTTTTCTTGAAACTAAATCAGGAATAAAAGTTCCTTCTTGAATATCTGGAATATTAAAGCTATCTGCAACCACGTCTTTAGCACTTGTATTAAATAATACATAAGAACCATTACTAATGACATCGGTAATAAATAGTGTTACTATGCCATATTCTCCTTTAGCAATTTCATCTAATTTCGCTACATAATCATTCATATTTTCTTTAATGCTTGCAAAATCCATGGTGATGATTTGGCTGATTCCTAGTGTCGTATTACCTACTTTATATGATTTGAAATCTTGGAAGAAAACATCCTCAATACTCATTCCTTTTATTGAACTAGCTTCGGTAAGCATTTGTCTTCCGTAGGAATCAATTTCAACTTCGGCAATTTGGGCTAGAGCGGTGGCAGCTTGACGATCTATTTCGGTTGTCGTTGGACTTTTGAATATTAAAGTATCAGAAAGAATGGCAGAAAGCATTAATCCAGCAATGTTTTTAGGAATTTCAATTTTATATTCTTCAAACATTTTATAGATAATCGTACATGTACATCCTACTGGCATAGAACGGAAGTTAATTGGAATTGATGTACCAATTGCTCCTAAATTGTGATGATCGATAATCTCTTCAATTTGTGCTTCTTCAATACCTGCCACACTTTGTTCTAAGTTATTGTGGTCAACTAAAATTACTTTTTGTTTTTCATATTTTTCAACATCGGTTACTTTAATTAAACCTAGACATTCATTTTTCTTATTTACTAGTGGATAGTTAGTGTGTCCTATTTTATTTGCAAGTTCAATAAATTCAGTACGATAATCTGTTTCATTTACCGTTACTGGAGAATTGTTTACAACAATAGTTTTGACATAATTACTTAAACTAATCGTATTACCAGCGTTAAAGGTATCCATTGTAGTAACCATTATATTAACATGATTTGCTTTGGCTTTTTCTAATAAGTCTTCTGTTAAATTATGATTTCCAGTTAAGACAATTAATTTTACTTTTTTATCCAGTGCATAATTTAAAACTTTATAACGATCTCCAACAATTAAAATATGCTCACTATTTAGCTCTACTTGATCAAAGATGGTTTGACTTTGATAGCTTCCAATTAAAACATTACCTGTTATCTCATTATCAAAACGTAGTATTTCTTTGGCATCTAGAACATTTAATAGATTGTCATAAGAAGTATCTAATTTTGCTTTTACTCCACTTACTAAAAGGCTAGCAATTTCTTTTAATGTAACAAAACCAGTTAATAGGTTTGCGTCATCAACAATTGGTAGTGCCGTTGCTTTTTTTTCGTGCATACTATTCATCGCATCTTTAACTGAATCGGTTTCTTTAGCAAAGATGTTTTTGTTAAATTCGATGTTTCTTAATTGCACTTTAACATTATTTAGATATTCTGGCTCTTTTACTTGAAAATAATCTAACACAAATTTACTTTCTTTATTAATGTGACCTAGAACACGAGGAGTGGTATTTTCTCCCATTTGATTTTTTAGGTATGACAAACTGATACTTGCGCATACACTGTCGGTATCTGGATTTTTATGTCCAAAAACAAATACTGATTCCATATATAAAACCTCTTTCGTGAAGAAAGTATAGCATAAGTTTAGAGATTTTCATAGTTTTTCTTGTTTTTTCGACGTATTTATGTTAGTCTTTTAACTAGTTTTTTTTGGAGGTTTTTATGCAACAGTTATCTATTGACGAAAGAAGATTAAGTCTTTTTCGTCAGCAAAAAGATATTTATCAAAATAAAATGAATTCGATTTATTTTGATGAATTCTTAGAAATTGGATTTATGGACTTTTTATTATTATCCTATTCTAATCAACAAGCTTTTCCTAACCAAGAGTATATTTTGGAATGCTTTGAAAAAGGAAAAAATTATCATCATTTCTTAGAACTATTTTGTACGCAGTCAAAAGTTTCTATGGATGAATTCATTAATACGCTTTATAGTGCAATGTATACTTTCTATTCAACCAACCTTATTATGAGAATTCATATGTTACATATAACTCATTTATGGAATAATGATTATCTTGCCAGTATTCCTTGTTATACTGATTATGTTTTTGAATATGCAGTGAATGCTAAAGGGTGGATTGCAGAATTAGATGTTATCATTGATACTGTTATTTCTCAAAACAGTAAGGATTTATTTATCGTATCGGATTTTTTTAAGCAACAGATGAATTATTTTCCAGAGAATATTCGTCACTCTATTTTAATTAATATTGGTTTAGAGTTAGGAATTGTTTTCTTTGATCCTAAAAAACGTTTATTTAATGAACAAGCTTTTATTCAGTGGCTAGGTGAGGAAATCAAAAGAAAAAAAGCACAACAACGCGCTAAAATAAGTGGAAATTAAATTTTTAATTTCCACTTTTCATTTCAAATAAAATATCTCTTAGTTCCATGGCTCTTTCAAAGTCTAAATTTTTAGCAGCATTTTTCATTTCTTCTTCAACACGAATAAGCATATCCATTTTTTCTTTTTTCGATAATTTTGTTTCTTTTTTTTCAGTAATTACTTTATTAGTTACAACATCTTTTATGGCTTTCATAATTGTCTTTGGAGTGATGTTATGTTCTTTATTATAATCTTCTTGAATTTTTCGACGACGTTTTGTTTCAGTGATTGCTATTTGCATAGCTTCTGAAATTGTATCAGCATACATGATGACATGACCATTTTGATTTCTTGCACAACGACCAATGGTTTGAATGAGACTTCTGCTACTTCTTAAGAATCCTTGTTTATCAGCATCTAAAATACAAATTAAACTTACTTCTGGAATATCAATTCCTTCTCGCAATAAATTAATTCCTACTACACAATCGTACATTCCTGCTCTTAAATCATGAATAATTTTTAATCGTTCTAAAGTTTTTACTTCATTATGAAGATATGCTACTTTAATATTCATCTCTTTTAAGTAGTTAGTTAATTCTTCACTCATTCGAATTGTAAGGGTAGTAATTAAAACTCTTTCATTATTTGCTATACGTTTTCTTATTTCACCAATAATATCATCAATTTGTCCTTCCGTTGGCTTAATTTCAATGGTTGGATCTAATAATCCAGTTGGTCGAATCACTTGTTCAACAAATTGATTATCCACACGTTCTGTTTCATAGTCTCCTGGTGTTGCAGATACATAAATGGCTTGATTTACTTTATTTTCAAATTCATCAAATTTTAGTGGACGATTATCTAAAGCGCTTGGAAGACGAAATCCATAGTCAATAAGTGTTTGTTTTCTCATACGGTCACCATTATACATTCCTCTTACTTGAGGAAGGGTAACATGTGATTCATCAACTACTAATAAGAAATCTTTTGGAAAGAAATCGATTAAACAAGTGGGAGTTTCACCTGCTTCTCTTAATGCTAAATGACGAGAATAATTTTCGACACCACTACAAAATCCGGTTTCTTTTAACATTTCAATATCATAGTTGGTTCGCTCTTTCAAACGTTGTTCTTCTAATAATTTGTTTTGACTTTTTAATTCTTCTAAACGATATTTTAACTCTTCTTCTATTCTTCTTATCGCTTCTTGCATTTTTTCATCACTAGTTACGAAATGACTTGCTGGAGAAATGGTTATGCTTTTTTTATTTTCAATGATGGCGCCAGTTACGGGATCAAATGTGCATAAGCGTTCTACTTCATCACCAAAAAGTTCAATTCGTGTTCCATTAGCATGTTCATTTACAGGAATAATATCGATAATATCTCCTCTTACCCGAAAAGTTCCACGGTGAAAATCAATATCACTTCTTTCATAAGTCATATCAATTAGGCGGTTAATGATGTCATTTCTTTTTATTTTATCTTGAAGAGATAAGATTAGCATTTTCTTTTGATATTCTTCTTTTTCTCCAATACCATAAATACAAGAAACACTTGCCACAACAATAACATCATTATAGTTAATTAACGCACTAGTAGCAGCATGACGTAATTCATCTATTTCATCATTAATGGATGAATCTTTTTCTATGTACGTATCACTACTTGGGACATACGCTTCTGGTTGATAGTAATCATAGTACGATACAAAATACTCCACATGGTTGTTGGGAAAAAGTTCTTTAAATTCGGCATACAATTGCCCTGCTAGTGTTTTATTATGAGCTAAAATAAGGGTTGGTTTATTAACTTCTTTTATAACATTTGCAATAGTAAAAGTTTTACCAGTTCCTGTTGCTCCAAGTAAAACTTGTTCTTTCTTACCATTATTGATTCCTTCCACCAATTTTTCAATAGCTTGTGGTTGATCGCCACTTGGCTTATAATTTGATATTAATTCAAACATTTTATGACCTCCTCATCTTTTTATTTTGTTTCCTATTAATCTGTTTATTCGTCCCCATACTCTCAAAATGGTGGGATATAAGCAATTTTTGCTTGGGAACGAATAAAAGTCACAAATTTCATTTTCTGGATTAAATAATACGAAATAACATTAAACATAATTAAATAGTATAGGCATATATTATTGAACCTTCTTTAGCATCATTATAATTTATATAAATTTTTACTTCAATAGATTTTAAATCAATATCAAAACCATTTCTTTTATTCATATAACATATATCTGAAAAATCATTAAAATCTAAATAAAATATTATAGAATCTTTTGTTAGTTTTTCAATATAACAATTAGTTGGCCATATTAAAGCTGATTCATTCTTCTCATTAAAGCAATACTCATTAAAATCTATTTTCTTTTTTTCTCCAGTGTTTATATTATTAATCTCTTTCCAATTATAAATATGAATACATAAACTGTATCTATAATTTTTATCCACAACAAACAGTTCATCTTTATTTAATTCTATTTTACTTATTCCAATATTCTTATCATTTAAAATAAAAACATTATCAAAATGTTTCATATTTTGCCTCACTTTTTACTAAATTAATTTTTATATAAATTTTATTTATTTTCTATATTTAAAATAAACATAATAAGAATGGTATTGTTGTCATATATATTTTGTTGTTTCATATTGTATTCCCATTCCAAATTTATTTACTATGTTCAATTTTTGTTATTTATTTTTAATATTTGTTACTAGTTTATTCTTATTTTCTCTTTCTAATTCTTTTAATGATTTTTTAGGAGTCGGTAATTTTTCAGGCATAGTACCACCATTTTTCGCAATTACTTCTCTTATGTTTTTTCCAATCGTATAATGAGCTTCGTTCGCATCACTTTCGCTTCGGATATTATCATTTATTAACTTTTGCTCAGTCTGTGTTATTCTAAATAAATTAGCAGCTAGTTCAACACTTCCCATATTATCTAAAATATCTTCACGATATCTTAATTTTTTTCTCTTTGCAATATCATTTGCCGTTTCACCATTATATAAACCTTTATATCCAGCATTATGAAATTTATCTAAGTTTTTAACTCCAGATTTCATAGCTGTTCTATTTAAAGAATAATTACCTTTTTTAGTTAAGTTTCTTTGATAGAACCTTTTTTCATCTTCTGTTAATTTACTATATTCTATTTCACTAATCTCTTGCTTTCTAGTTTGAATAGCAAAATAAGTTTGACCAAGCGCAACACTTTCTTTCCTAGGATCAGCATTTTGAACAATTAAATAACATGCGTATCTAGATAATTTGTAATCCATAATAGTTCTTGATGTTTTTGAACCAATTTTAACCATTTTTCCCATGTGGGAAAAATGGTCTTCGATTACATAATAACTTTTCTCACAAGCTATTTTTGCATTTTCTATTACATTGCAAAACTTATCCCATCTTTTATACTCAAGTGCTAGCATTAGTTCTCTTGCTTTCCAATATTCATTGCCAAATTCATCAATATGTTTAATCTCTTCAAATGTTTTTTCTTTGTATTTTTGAATTTCATTCATTTTTATTTTCCCCCTATTTAGAAGTTATTATAGCATAACTTATTATTCTTTTTTATAATATTGCTAAAATTATTAGACAAATAAGGACGAATAAAAGTCACAAATTTATTTAGTATTATCTAGTCCATCTGGTGCTATTTAATCTAAGTTACTGGATTAAGCAATACTAAATAACATTAAATATCACAGGAATTTGATTGTGACTATAATAGGAAACAAAATACTCGACATGATTGTTGGAAAAAAGTTCTTTAAATTCAGCATACAATTGCCCTGCTAGTGTTTTATTATGAGCTAAAATAAGGGTTGGCTTATTAACTTCTTTTATAACATTTGCAATAGTAAAAGTTTTACCAGTTCCTGTTGCTCCAAGTAAAACTTGTTCTTTCTTACCATTAGTGATTCCTTCCACCAATTTTTCAATAGCTTGTGGTTGGTCGCCACTTGGCTTATAATTTGATATTAATTCAAACATTTTATGACCTTCTCATCTTTTTATTTTGTTTCCTATTAACCAAATTATACGCCCCCATACTTTTAAAATTAGTGGCTAATGCGTCAAAAAATTCATTTTCTGGAACAAATAATATTTATTATATGTAGATAACCAATTTCCTTATCGATTTTACCATTTCTAACGTTTAAAAACACGATAAAAAATAGTTGTTATCTTGTCTTGTCAATTATGAAGTTTGGATTAATTAATTCGAGTTTTTTGTGTTGTTCTAACAGTTACTATTCAATATTTCTTCAATTATATTAAATACTTCTTGCTTAGCATTTTCTAAATCATATATATCTTCTTGTTTTTTTTCGATTATATGATTATACCAATTAACATTTACTCTTAATGTATAAAATAAATGATTAATAT
>JAAWDB010000128.1 GCA_022793555.1 Bacilli bacterium | reverse complement strand
GTTTCAAAAATAATTCCATTAGGTGTATGAATTGCCATGGCATAACTATCAGGAATAGAGTGAGTAGTTGTCACAAACTCTATTTCAAAATATTTAAATTTTAAAACAGTTTCATCATTATAAATTTGAATGTTTTCATAGTTAATATTATGATCTGCTAATTTATTTTTGATAAGATACGTAGCAATGCGTGGAGCATAAATAACTGGAATATCAACATTTTGAAGTAAAAAAGCAATTCCTCCAATATGATCTTCATGACCATGGGTAATAATAAGTGCTTTAATACGATTTTGGTTTTGCTTTAAATAAGTGACATCTTGGATAACATAATCGACACCCATAAGCTCACTTTCTGGAAACATTACTCCTGCATCAATAATAATAAGTTCTTCTTTGTGGGATACAACATACATGTTTTTACCCACTTCACCAAGGCCGCCTAAAGCAATAACGGACGTGGTACATCCTTTACTTTCCATAAAATCTTCCTTTCAAAATAAAAAAATAAAAGTTCTTTTGCGTGATAAAATTATAGCGCAACTTCTTTGTTTTGTAAAGGTTATATGCTATAATTACCTATAGGTGGTGGACGATGAAGAAAAAACAAGGTTTTACTTTGGTCGAATTATTAGCGGTAATTGGCATTATTGGAATATTAGTAACCATTGCCTCAGCATCTGTAGTAAGCGTTTTAAATAAACAAAAAGAAACGTTAGCTGCCGACACCGAAAAAAAATTAAAAGATGCTGCGATTGCTTATATTCAAGATAAGAAAATTCGTTTAACCAGTTGTCCAAGCAATTTTGATCCCAAAAATCCAGGGTCTCAAACATCATGCTATCGTAAAATAAAAGTAGCAGAAATTATAAATCAAGGTTTATTTGATGACACCGCCGGTCATTGTAATAAAGAGGCATATATTATTGTCTATAAAAGTGCACAAGAAAATTATAAAGAAAATATTGCCTATGCCGAAGAAGGTATTTGTAAGTAAGGGGAGTTATTATGGGCTTATTTGATAAATTAAAAAATATGATTTCTAAAAAAGAAAACATAATAAAAGAAGAAAATAGTAAAGAA
Source organism: Bacilli bacterium (assembly GCA_022793555.1). Lineage (GTDB taxonomy): Bacteria > Bacillota_I > Bacilli_A > RF39 > UBA660 > MGBC162267. The sequence goes on along the minus strand of JAAWDB010000128.1, from coordinate 8,587 downwards.
GAAACAAAGACATTAAATACATATGATAAAGGATTAGAAAAAACACGAAACGAATTTATTTCTAAATTAAGTTTATTAGGACATAAATATACAAAAGTAACAGAATCCTATTATGAAGAACTAGAAGATTTACTTATCATGGCTGATATCGGAGTCAATACGGTCTTCAAATTTATGGATGTGCTACGAAAAAGAGTCAAAGAAGAAAATATTACCGATATCGATTATTTACAAGAAGTAATCGTTGATGAATTATTCATTATTTATGTAAGTGGTGAACGTTTATCGGATAAAATCAATTTCCAAGAAGAAGGCCCAACCGTTGTTTTAATGGTGGGAGTAAATGGGGTTGGTAAAACGACTACGATTGCCAAACTTGCTCATAAATATATAAAAATGGGTAAGAAAGTTATGTTGATTGCTGCGGATACTTTCCGTGCTGGAGCCGTTCCTCAATTAGAAGAGTGGGCAACGAAAACGGGAGCATTATTCTTTGGAAAAGAAAATACAGACCCTTCAAGTGTCATCTTTGATGGATTAAAAAAAGCCGAAGAAGAAAGTGCTGATTTAGTTTTTATTGACACGGCAGGGCGTCTTCAAAATAAAGTTAATTTAATGAAAGAACTAGAAAAAATGAATAAAGTGATCGGTAGTATAATTCCAAATGCTCCACACGAAACCCTTTTAGTCATTGATGCGACAACGGGTCAAAATGGTATTATGCAAGCGAAATCTTTTCAAGAAATTACCAATATTACTGGTATTGTTTTGACTAAATTAGATGGAACTGCCAAAGGTGGAATCGTACTAGCTATCAAAGAAGAAGTCAACATTCCTGTGAAATTTATTGGTCTTGGGGAAACTATGGATGATTTAGAAACTTTCGATATTGAAAATTATATTTATGGATTATTTAAGGATATGATTAAATAATGGAAAAATTTATCTATTATACACGATTGTTTGATTGTTATAAAAAATTATTAAGTGCCAATGAATGTGCTACTTTTTCCTCCTATTACGAAGACAACCTATCAATGCAAGAAATTGCCGATAATAAAGGAGTTAGTAAAAGCGCCATTGGAGCATCTCTAAAAAATACCGAGATGAAATTAATGTCTTATGAACAAGCACTTCATCTAGAAGCACGCTTAGAAAAGGTTAGAAAATTAATATCAAAAGTGGACGATGAAAAGATTCGTGAATCACTAGAACAAATATTAAAGTAAGGACGTGATAAAATGTTTGAATACATGGGAGATCGTTTATCAAACGCAATAAAAAATATCCGAGGACTAGGCCGCATTACCGAAGAAAATATCAGTGAAGCGATGCGCGAAATTCGTATGGCTCTTCTAGAAGCCGATGTAAATTATCAAGTAGTAAAAGAATTTGTCGCGAATGTTAAAGAAAAAGCTTTAGGATTAGATGTTGGTAAAAGCCTAAAGCCGGATGAATTGTTTATCAAATTAGTGAAAGATGAATTAATTAACTTATTAGGAGAAGAATCATCACCTTTAGAAGTAAGTAAAAATCCTACCATTATAATGTTAGTAGGACTACAAGGTAGTGGAAAAACAACAACTTGTGGAAAAATTGCCAATATGGTACGTAAAAAATATAAAAAAAATCCCTTGCTTGTTGCATGTGACATTTATCGCCCAGCGGCAATTGATCAATTAAAAGAGATTGGTTCTTCTCTAAATATACCAGTTTACACAGAAGGGAAAGTATCACCCCTTCAAATTGTTGAAAACGCCAAAAATTATGCCAAAGAAAATCAACATGATTACATTATTATAGACACGGCAGGTCGTCTTCATATTGATGAAGAATTAATGCAAGAACTAAAAGACATCACAAACCTTATTCATCCAGATGAAACACTACTAGTCATCGATGCGATGATGGGACAAGATGCGATTAACGTTATCAATGGATTTAATGACACGTTATCCCTAACAGGAACCATTTTGACTAAATTAGATGGAAATACCAAAGGTGGAGTAGCTCTATCCGTAAGACATCTAACCCATGTACCAATTAAATTTGTGGGAGATAGTGAAAAACTAGATGGCTTAAGTGAATTTCATCCCATCCGTATGGCCGAACGAATTCTAGATATGGGCGATATCATGTCCATTGCGGAAAAAGTAGAAGGTATTATTAACGAAGAAGATGCCACAAAACAAGTGGAACGCATGAAAAAAGGAAACTATAACTTAGAAGATTTTCTTACTAACCTAAAGCAAATCAAAAAACTTGGACCACTAGAAAATATTTTAAAAATGTTACCAGGGGCTCGGAAGATGGGATTAAATAATATTGACATCGACCCAAAACAAATGGCTCATGTTGAAGCAATTATTCTTTCAATGACACCATATGAAAGAAAGCATCCAGATTGTTTAAAAGCATCCAGAAAAATGCGTATTAGTAAAGGTTCTGGACGCCCTGTCGAAGAAATTAATCGTTTGTTAAAACAATTCGAAGAAATGAAAAAAATGATGAAAATGATGAGTAGTGGAAATATGAAACTTCCACCACTAAAATAGTGAAATAACCTAAACAAGGTTATTTTTTTTACATAGTATAAAGTAGAAAGGAGATTTTATATGTTTGAAAATGACCGTTGCTGTAATGAAGCAGCAAATATGAATACGACTGCTAATTTTGATGCTACCATGATGGGAGGAACTATGAGCATGGATTATAATATGAATATGATGAATCAAATGCCTTATGGTTCTTGTTGTCCAATGTCAAATTGTGCACCAACAATGTGTCCACCAGTTTATGAATGCCCACAAGAAAGAGTTTGCCATAGAACAATTAATTATGAAGTACCTCATATGATTCCTTGTCATACTAGAATGATAAATCATCATGTTTATCATCATAGTTATACACCATGCTATTCTTACTCAGAAGAAGACGAATACTCAAATGTTTATGGTAATCGTTGCTGTTAACTAAAAATCTCCTCGTGAGATTTTTTTGATGAAAAAATACCTCTTTAAAAAAATAATAGTAAAGTAGTAAATAAAAATTGCATAAATTAGAATTTGTATAGTTTTTTATTTCGTGATAAAGTAATAAATAGGTGAGTCAAATGAACTTTATAAAAAAACAGGAAGAATACATAAAAAAAGTATTATTAGAAAATCAATATTCGATAGAAAATGTCTTATTAGTACCATCCTCAAGACCAGACTTAGGAGAATACCAATTTAATGGTATGATGGCCTTAGCCAAAAAAAAGGGAGAAAATCCAAGTGAAGCTGCTCAAAAAATTGCCAATATCTTATCTAAAAATGAAGACTATGAAAGTGTAAGTGTAGCAGGACCTGGATTTATTAATATTACCTTTCATAACAGTGCTTTATTAAAAGAAGCGGAACATTTATTAACAAAAGAAAGTTTAATAGAACCTTTACCAAAGAAAAAAGTGGTTATTGATTATGGTGGACCAAATGTTGCCAAAATTTTACATGTTGGTCATTTACGAAGTGCCAATATTGGTGAATCATTAAAACGTTTAGCAAGGAAATTAGGTTATGAAGTAATCGGCGATATTCATTTAGGAGATTATGGTCTTCAAATGGGTTTAGTCATGTTAGAAATTCAAACACGTTATCCTCATATTTCTTGCTTTCAAGAAAATTTTACTGGTGAAGCTGTTAACGATTTACCAATTACTAATGAAGATTTGTTAGAAATTTATCCCATTGCCAGTGGTAAATCAAAAACGGATCCAGAATTTTTAGAACAAGCCCGAGCAATTACCTATCAATTTCAACATGATCATAAAGGGTACAAAGCTTTGTGGCGTTCCATAATGAACATTTCGTTAAATGATATGAAGGAAGTGTATCAAAAATTAAATGTTGAGTTTGATTTATGGAAAGGCGAAAGTGATGCTGAAGCCTTTATTCCTGAAATGCTAGAATACTTAAGAAAAGAAAATATGACGATATTAAGTGAAGGTGCGGAAATAATTGAAGTAAAAGAACCAACAGATAAATTAGAAATTCCTCCTTTACTACTCATAAAATCCAATCAAACGGTATCCTATGAAACTACGGATTTAGCAACACTTTGGGATCGTACCCATCATATTCATCCAGATGAAATATGGTATGTCGCTGATAAAAGACAAGAGCTTCATTTTACTCAAGTTTTTCGAGCTGCTTATAAAACGCAAATCATTCCCAAAACAACCAAATTAGAATTTATAGGTTTTGGAACGATGAATGGCTTAGATGGACGTCCCTTTAAAACGAGAGATGGGGGAGTCATGTCTCTTCGTGGGCTAATGAATGAAGTAGAAAAAGCCACTGAAGAAAAGATTATTCCATCAATAACTGGGGAAGAACGTAAAAAAGTTTCTGAAGTAATTGCGGTTGGTACTTTAAAATTTGCCGATCTTTTATCTCATCGTGCCACTGATTATATTTTTGATTTAGATAAATTCAGTGATGCTTATGGCAAAACTGGACCATTTATACTTTATTCTACCGTTCGGATGCGTTCTCTCTTAAAAAAAGCGGAAGCAGAGAATATGACGTTTAACTTTTTAGAATTAAAAGATAAGACAGATAAAAAAGTTCTTCTGCAAATATTAAATTTACAAAAAGTATTGGAAAGTTCATTACAAGACAAATCTTTACATGAAATAGCAGATTATCTCTATAGTTTAAATAATTGTTACAATAATTTTTATGGTGAAAACCGTATTTTAACTGAAGAAAATAGTAATTTAAAAAAGACATGGATCGCTTTAACAAAATTAGTTTATGAAATTAATTTATTCCTTTTGGATATTTTAGCGATTGAAGTTCCAACAAGAATGTAGTACCAAAAATATAAAATAGAAAATCAGGAGAGATATTGTGAAAGAAAATCCAAAACATGTTGCGATCATCATGGATGGTAATGGTCGCTGGGCGAAAAAAAGAATGTTGCCAAGGAATTATGGGCATAAACAAGGCTCAGAAAACTTAAGAAAATTAAGTTTTTATATCTTTGATCAAGGAATAGAAGTCTTGAGCGTCTTTTGTTTTTCAACCGAAAACTTTAGTAGACCGAGTGATGAAGTAAATTACTTAATGAATTTATTTGTCGAAAAATTTCATAGTGAATTTGAAGAGTATAAAAAGAAAAATATTAAAGTTGTATTTAGTGGAAGAAGAGAAAATCTGCGTCCTGATGTTTTAGAGGCAATGGATAAAATTACAGAAGAAACGAAAAATAACACCAGAGCAATTCTAAATCTTTGTCTAAATTATGGTGGCCAGTATGAACTAATTGATGCCATGAAAAAAATCATCAAAGAAAAAAAAGAAATCGATTCATTAACTCCCGAAGAATTGATGCATTATTTCTATCAAGATTTACCACCAATTGATTTCTTAATTAGAACCAGCGGCGAGTATCGTTTAAGTAACTTTATGTTATATCAATCAAGTTACGCAGAACTTTATTTTCCAGAAACTTATTTTCCCGATTTTGACGAAAGAGAATTTGATAAAGCTCTAGATATTTATCATCATCGTGATCGAAGATTTGGTAGTATAAAAGAAAAATAAATAAAAAATCACCATTTTAGTGTTATAATCTATACAAGGTGATTTTTTTTATGAATGAAATAGAATTTACAACAATATATAATAATACATTTAAAATGATAGGAGCTACAAAAGAAGATTATATTTCTACTATGGCTGCTGGATATATTATACGCCCAGATGGACTTATTGTTATTGTGCCAGATTCATCAGATCATGCAGATATAAGTAGTCAATATATCTATCAATATTTAGAGACGGAATATAAATACTTTCAATCTACAGAAGCCATTCAAATATTAACTAAAGAGCCATTTAATTGTGTAGTTTATAATGGAGTTAAAGTACAAGATTCCAAAGAAATATATGGAAAAGAAAATCGCTATTGTTCATCAAACGCTCAAGGATATGGTATTTTGTTTTTGCCATTAGAAACGGAAATGAGTGAAGAACAAAAGGAAATATGTCAAAAATTATTAGCATCAAACAAATCTCTATTTGGTAATTATGACAAAATAGATTTAACAATTGGACTAATTACAGGGGAAGAAATTGACAGATTAGAATTTGAAGAAAAGTTGAAAAGAAATTCCAAAAATATGTAACTATAAAAACCAAACTAATTATGATATAATGAATCATAGGGTTAGGTGGTTTTAATGAAACAAAAAAATGGTTATACTATACCAGAATTATTAATTGTTATTGGTGTCATTGGCGTGATTGCTTTAGTGGCAATTACGAAAGTAAGTTATGCTTTCTCGGAAATAAACAATCCAGACGAACAAAAAGAAGTGACGAAATCTTTAGTAGAGCAAGCAGCTATTGCTTATGCCAAAAGTAAAAAAGAGGAATATAAAAAGGATGAGGAAACCTATATTTTTGCCAAAGAAGTTGCCTCTGCTGGTTTTCTATTTGAAAAAGAAGAGTATAATACCATGAAAATAAAAATCTCTTATCAAAAAGATACAGATACATTTAAGGTCGAAGTAGTAGAATAATGGCAATTACAAAAACAGACTTTCTAGAATATTCTAAGTGTCCGAGATTTGTTGCTTTAGAAAGAGTTAATAAAGATCACTTAGATGCTGATGTATCTTATGAAGATTATAAAAAAAGAGAATATCTTATGGCTTTAGAAGAATTATTAGCATCCATGTTTGAAACCGATGAAAATGGAGAGCTAACCGATCATGTAAATGTAATAAATCATCAATTAGAAGCCATGATGGATTATTATAAAAAAGTAGAAGAAGAAGCCGGAAAATTAATAACGAAGATGTTTCCTGGCAAAACGATTTATGCGAAAGAAACCAAAAATCAAGAAAGTTTTGATTGTTCTTATCACGGTTTAAAGTTTTTGTGTTATGTTGACATATATAATGAATATCAAGGAAAAGTAAATATCATTGAAGTAAAAGCTACAACAAGTAAAAAATATGTTAATTTACAAGGAGGATATCCCAAACAAGATAAATATTCGATTTTTAAAAAAGAAGGAAATATTCATTATTTAAAAGATGAGATAAAAGATTATCCTTTAGAAGAAGAAATGCCACGAAACGTATATGAAAGTTTAAAGTCAAAATTATTTAATCGCTTTGGAATTGGTTCATATATCTATGACTTAGCAGTTCAACGATTTATTATTGAACAAGAATATATTGCATCACACAATGAAATCAAATTACAAGATATTAATTATTATCTAGCAGTTTTGAATGCTGATTATATTTTTGATGGAACCTATGAATGTGGAGAAGCTCTTTATCTAACAGATCAAAACGGTAACGAATTAATTACGCTTTTTGATATGAATCAATTAACTCAAGAACTTCAACCCAGTATTTTAAAAGATGCAGATTTTATCTATGATGCTTTAAAAAATAGTAATGCTGCTCCCTGTCCTTTAAAAGATTATTGTCAATATAAAAAACAAACATGTTGTAAATTTTTTAAACCAATTTGTGGCTCTTCCATTCCAAAGAAAAATTCATCGCTTAATTATCTTCATAATGGTCAAGGATTTAAAGACGAAGAAGGAAATAAACATAAGGGACTAGAATTAATTAACGAAGGATACCTAGATTTACTAGATATTCCTGAAACTTGGATTCATAATGAAAACCATCGTATCCAAAGAAGAAGTTACCAAAATAACGAAGTTTATATAAATGCTGAAAAAATAAAAAAAGGAATCGAACAATTAGAGTATCCCATTTATCATTTGGATTTTGAAACCTTTCCATGTCCAGTTCCCCGTTTTAAAGGAGAACGTCCCTTTACTCAGTCACCATTTGAATTTAGCTTACATATTGAAAATTCACCAGGAAACTGTGATTTTGAAAAAGACAATATTATTTTTTTGGCCAAAACTTCGAAAGATGAAAGAGAAGAATTAATCAAAACATTATTGAATGCGATTGATCCATACAAAGGAACTTTATTTGCTCAAAATGTAGCCTTTGAAAAAGGCCGAATTAAAGAATTAGCAGAATGTTTTAAAGAATATCAAAAACCTTTAATGGCTCTTTATGAACGAGGATTTGATCTTCTTTGGTTAATCAACAATAATCAAAAAATGTATGAGAATTTAGGATTTAGCGATGATGTAAAAACAGTAAATTATTATCATAAAAATTTAAGTGGTTCTTATTCTATCAAAAAAACGCTTCCAATTTTTTCAAATCTTTCTTACGAAAATCTAGAAGTTAAAAATGGTACAGAAGCCATTATTGAATACGCTAATTACGATAAAATGAGTAAAGAAGAATTAGCTCTAAAACAAGAAGCTTTACGTATTTATTGTCGTCAGGATACTTGGGCCATGGTTGAAATTTTAAACGCCTTACGCATTTTGTCAACAGAGCGTCAAAAAATCACTGCAGACATTGTATAATTTACAACTTGTTTAGTATGATATTAATGTAAGGACGTGAGGTTATGTTATATCCATCAATTGATAAACTATTGAATATTGTGGATTCAAAATACATGTTAGTACATGTAGCAAGTAGAAG
>JAAWDB010000127.1 GCA_022793555.1 Bacilli bacterium | reverse complement strand
CCAGAGGGCCACACCTGGGCTCTCTATGAACCGCCTCTCAAACTGGTAAATAATTTATATAACAAGCTTCTAACTTTAGTTATTATTTTACTAGGATTAAAATCACCTGAAAAAGTCATATCGTCTGAATATCTAGTATAAGTAATTTTATTTAAATCACACCAGGATCCTATTTCTTCGTCAAAATCTTTCATAACAAGATTTGAAATATATGCAGATGTTGGAGATCCTTGAGTCAAATGTTCATTATAAGTGCACAGATACGTTAATAACATTCCTACAGACTTAGGAAAATATTCAATGGAGAAACAAGAATTATAGATGTCCAGAAAAGATATATTCTCAAAAAAATTTCTAATATCCAATTTCAAAAGAACTTTCTTATTTACATGTAAAATGGCATTTTCTTTTAATGAAATGCCTTTATGATACGCTTTGGCATACTTAGATATGGACTTATTATTAAGTATGTTAATTAAGATTTTTTTTTGAATTTTCTTTAGCAATGGATTTGGCTCATAAATAGTTCTATATTTACCATTATTTTTTTTGATTTTGTATATTCTGTAATTAGATTCAATATTATTGCTAATTGAGTAAATGGTCTTAATATACTTTTTTTCATCTTTACAATCGAATAAATTAAGAGATAGTAAAAAATCATTACATTCTTTAATACCCGTGTATTTCCACATTTTTACTACCTCCTATTAATTGCAGTACTAAATGATATTGTAATATGAAAATGGACTTAAGCGAAGTGCAACGAAGCGTCTACATAACATGTAGTTTAGTCCTTTTGGAATATTACTATTTAATCATCATAATAATTATTGTCCCTTAACGACTCGCTAAAGTAGGAAATAATCCAATCACTACTGCATATTGATTATATCATTAAATTTTTCTTTTTAATACTCTTATAGGATGGCAAAATGTATAGTTCTTAATAATGGCGAAGAAATTACTATATTAAATTTCATAGTCTTACTTTCATTACTCCATCTATCTTTTATTTTGTATTTTTATAACTGCAATTTTTTATTACTTTCTTTTCTCCTAATAAATTATTATATAATTCAAACATCTCTTTCACTATTTGCTCTTCTTCTAATTTTTCTTTTTTAAAATAAAATACACAAGGAGTATATTTTACGTTAAATAAAGTAAATTCATAATTAAGAAATATAAAACCTAATTTTTCATAAAACTTCTTTCTTCTAATTCTATTTTCATTATCTTTAACAGTAGATCCATATCCGATTGTTTCCACTTCTCCCAATAAGCCAATATAATCACAAAAAAATTCTTTTAAAAGTTTCAATGAATTTGTCCCATACCCTTTATTTTGATATTCTGGAAATATCGCAAAATAATCAAGTTGGATAAAAGAAATACCATCTACTATATTTATGATCATAAATCCTATTAAAACATTATTACTGAAAATTTCTAAAAACTTACATCTATTAAGTTTATAGCTTTTTTTAAGCAACTTAAAAGGTTTTCTTTCATCACTAGGAAACAATTGCTTATAATATTTGTAGATCTCATTTTTAAACGTTTTAATATCAATAATTTTTAGTTCCATATATAATCTCCCTTTTTCATATTGAGTATGACAATGCGAAAGTGTGTTTACTAAATTGAAATAGTCTAGGATAAAACACATTTCATCATAAAAACGGCTTATAATAAGTCGTTATGCTTAAACCTGAAAAGCTCGAGTTATCATTCAATCTGGTGCCATTCTCGTAATTTTAGACAACTTTTACCATAACGATTGATATAAAAATCAGCCGTGAAATGCATTTTAACAAAATATGATAAAAGTAACAATAATTTTAGTGCTACTTATAATCGTTTTACAAATGTTTAGTCCTTTGTTGATGTTCGTGCTGAAATGGAGTTTCCTCACAATAAAATAATTTAGCTAAGTCTAACATTTCCTCTAAATTTTCTAAAGACTTTCTTACATCTTTTTTTATTTCACTACTAGTTGTTACTTTAGCGATGGTATTTACTAGTCCGTATTGTATGATATTTTCTAATGCTTTTGGTGCAATATGTAGACTATCCATTACAATTCCTTTGCAATCTTTTAAACTTCTTTTTACTAGAAACTCTATTGTTTGTTCTTGTAATAATTCTTTTGCAGTACATTTGTTGTCAGAAAAATTACTAATTCCATTTAGGCAAACAAATGCTTTTGCCATACTAAACAAGAAATTAGGTGGAACAAATTCATAATTTAAACAAACATTAATCATATCAATAAAGTAATAAGTGACTTCTTTTTTCTTTACTTCTTCACAATATTTCTTACAATTTTCTTTAAATGATTTCTTTTCTTCTTCATTCATATTTCCATAAGAAACTAACATATCATATAACTTTTCGTAATTTCCCGAATATGCTGTTAAAAAGAATTTTCTACATAATTTAGCATCATTCTCACTTAAAACACATAAAAGTCCCATATCTAGAAAGTAGATATTGCCTTCTTCATCTATGCAAATATTTCCACTATGTGGATCTCCGTGAAAAACTATCTGTTTATCATTAAACATTGCCCAAAAACTTGATCTAATATAACTATTTAATGCAGTAGTAATCTTATCTTTATTTGCATCCGTTAATTCTAGTTTATTAATTGTCTTATTTCTAATAAATTCCATAACAATTACATTGTCTGTACAGTACTCTTCATAAAGTTTTGGAACTTTAATTTTTTTAGTACCATTAACTTTTCCATTCACACTATCTGCAAAATTTTTATACATTTTAATATTTTCTTTTTCATGGACAAAATTTGTTTCTTGTTCTATCCATTCTAAATATAAATCAAAAGCATGGTCTCCACCAGTAAAATTGCTAAAATTTACAAATTTTCCAAATCGATGAATAATTTTTCTTATTCTTTTTATATCTTTATCGATTGTTTTTGTAATATCTTTTCTTTTTATTTTTATTGCAACTTCTTCTCCAGTTTTCAGTATCGCTCTATGTACTTGTGATACAGAGGCAGAACCAACTGGTTTCTTTTCAATATAACTAAATATATTTTCTAAATTTGTTCCATATTCTTGTTTTAATATTTCTTCAATTTCATTATAACTAATTGGATTACAATTATCACAAAT
>JAAWDB010000126.1 GCA_022793555.1 Bacilli bacterium | reverse complement strand
GCTTTTATATTTTTTTTATATATTAAATTCATAATAGATGAACTCATTGCATTGGGCGTAATATTTTTATTCATTAAATAATCGATAACTTCAACATTATACTCTCCAGTAAACTCACGATAATATCTAGAATTAAAACTGCTTTTATATTCCCTATCGTATTTAATGTATATAAAAATCCATAATACTATTAAAGCTATGTAATAAAATACCGTTATCCCTTTGGCAAATTTTACAACTTGACGCATTAGTTCACGTTTTCGATTGGCACTTTCTATTAATTCTTCTTCTATTTTCCAAATAGCATCAAAAGCTTCGGTTTTTGAGGTTCTTAATCGTTCTGGTGTTGTAATTAGTTCTTTTGGGAAAACAATACGAGCGTCAATTATAGACTTTCTGTCTAGAGATTTCATTTCAGCAAGTATGGTTTGATCATCTAAAAGGGATGATTCGCCAGTTAAATCTCCATGAAACCAAAAATGCAGATCTTCTTTTTTTGTACTTGCTGGTACATGGATTTTGATTTCTAAATTATTTATTTTATCAGTAAACCCATTACCGATAAATGTCCAATATAATTCAGCTATATCATTATGTATTACTACTGCTTTATCAATGGTATATGAAATTAGAAAAGCAATTTTCTCGTCATCAGCACTTTGATACATTTTATAACTATGTAAATCATTGTCTTTACGATAAATATAATTGCCATCTTTAGCTGATTTTTCGCTTACTACTTTAGTAAGTGTTTCAAATTTTTTAGTAAATGTATCATAACTAATTAATTCATTAGTTACATTTCTAGTTTTTAATACAACATTCTTTATACCTTCAGCATTATAAATGGCACTATTGGCATAATTAATATTTCCTGGTTCGTAATCTTCTAATTTGCTATTTTTATACTGTAGTTCACGAACATAGCCATTAAAATTGCCATCTAAAACGATTAGTTCCTGAACAAATAAGTCTCCATTTTCTTCGATATATGCATCAATTAAAAAATTAGAAATATCATAATTAATTGATGAAGCCTTTACAAGGAATGGAGTAAACAAAATAAGTATTCCCCATATAACTTTTTTCATCATATTTTCCCCTTAAAAAATATAAGCTTACAATTTTTTTGTAAGCTTAAAATTCAACTTTTACATTTTCTCTTTCTTTAGCATTTGCTTCGAAAAAAGATTCCGTTTTAAAATGAAATAATCCAGCCACAATATTACTTGGAAACAGTTCAATTCGGTTATTATAATTTAACACAGTATCGTTATAAAATTGTCTTGAACTAGCTATTTTATTTTCAGTTTCTTGTAATTCATCTTGCAATTTAATAAAATTTTCGTTTGCTTTTAATTCTGGATAGCTCTCTGTCAACGCAAACAACTTAGAAATAGCATTAGTTAATTCACCATCGGCTTTCATTTCATCTTCTTTTGATGATGCACTTATAAAAGTATTTCTTGCTTTAATTACATTTTCTAATGTTTCACTTTCATGTTTTGCATAACCTTTTACTGTATTTACTACATTAGGAATCAAATCAAAACGTCTTTTTAGTTGAACATCGATTTGTGCCCATTGATCTCTTACACGATTTCTTAATGTAACTAGGCGATTATATGTACTTATTATGTATAAGATGATGATAAGTATAAATGCTACAATTCCAATTATCCACCACATATATATTCCTCCTTTATATTTATTATTTTAACATACTATTAATTATACTTCTATATTTTTTTTACTTCAATAACAGGACGAATGGTAAATGTCTCAGTAGTATCTCTAACATTTCCTTTTATATCATAAATAAAACTTTTACCACTTGTATGATTATGTAGAGACAGAGTCCAAGCTTCTGGTGCTAAATAGCCACCATTATTAGGAACCCATGAAACATGTCCAAGACTAGCTTCGTCTTTTGTCGCTAAACGAATATATCCTTCATTCATTTTTATGCCATCATTAAAAGTCATTTTTATTAAATTATCTTTACTACATTTTTTTATGGAAGTAGCTTGATCATATTGTAAACGGCAGGCTTTTTGAAGATTTACATTATTCTCAAACCAATTATCTACAATTTTTTTACCTACACTTCTTTCCCAAGAATAGTACTCATAATTAGAAGTGGACTGAAAAAAGCAAAAATTTGAATGGTAATTTGTTAAACACATTCTGACTTTACAACTAGCATCATTACACTGACCATTAAAAAAGTCGTTATCATTAGCGTTTATTTCAAGTGAAGTGGTTACTTCTTCTTTATTTAATGCTCTTTTCAAAACCAATCCTACTGAATTGGGATTATTATACAAAACTAGCCATGATTCTCCAACGAAATTTACCTCATCACCTTCTTTATAGTCTAATGATGTGATTGGATTTTTTTTTGGTAAAGTTGTAATAATAAATTCATCTTCTCCATCAAGATTAGTTTTAATATCTTCTTTCAAAGATTTTAGCATTTGCCGTGTTTCTGCATTTTTTACAGAGCTTGAAAGCATTATCATCAAAAAAACCAAAAAGAAAGAGTATATTAAAGAAACCGCAATAAATCCATTTTTCTTCATCATACTACTCCTCCTTATTCTAGTTTTTATTATATCGTTCTTTTCTTATTAGTTCAAGATTAGTGACAAATGTTTCCTTTAGATAATCTTGCTAGAGATGATCCTATTGCTCTTCCAACTTCTAATATTGATTCAATGCATCTTGCAACCGCATTTAAAAAGGTGGCAGTTAAAATATTTGCACCTCCAACAATTTCTAACAGATCTTCATTATTTAATTTATTCATTACATTTTAGTGGTCTGGTAAAACCATCAATTATTCCAGCTATTAAAATAACTAAGGCCATTATTCCTAAAATAAACAAACCACTTCCTCCCCCACCATAAATTTCTAGTAATTCCTCATTCTTTAATTTCATATTCCCTCCTTCATCAACAAGCGAAAAATTTTTTTAATTACTTTATCTCTTTTATCTAAAAGTTTAATTTGTAAAACCTGATTATTACGAAATGCACAAGGAGAACTTAATTCAATATTTTGAAAATTTTTATTTGTAAATTCATTGCGTAAAATTTCACTTATATTTTGAATTTGGAATGGAAAATTTTGATCTTCAATTTGAATTTCTTTAAAATTTAATAAATCATTTATTTTTTCAAATTCATAAGTCATAATGAGTACATTTTTTTCACTATCATAACTTACATAAGCTGGGATTGATAGCTGGATTTCCAAAATACAACTTAATAAAAAGAAAAAGGAAATAATAAGGCTTAAGCAGAAAATAGTGGCGTTTGATGATTCTTCTTCCTTTTGAAAACATATTTTATTAAGATATAAGGACTCGTTCATTTACAACCTCCAATTTCACGATTTCGTCAAACAATGATTTATAGTTTTTATGACTAATATAAATTAGTGTTTTTTCATTTAAAAATTCTCTTATATTTTTGATGATTTCTTTTTCCATTTTTTCACCTATTTCACTAAGCGATTCGTCTAAAAGAAAAATTGAGGCATCGGAATATAAAACTCTGGCTAACATAATTCTTTGCTTTTCTCCTCCAGATAAATTATTCTCTTCATTCGATACATGCGTTTCATAACGTAATGGTTTTTTTTCTATTATTTCATCAAGATGGCAGATATTACAAACTTTCTCAAAACGCTTTTGATCGAAATTTCGATCTAACATTATATTTTCTTTAATCGTTCCTAGAATCAATTTACTTCTTTGATTTAAATATACAATTGTTTTTCTTAAACTCGATATTTCAATATCAGCAATGTTAGTTTTTCCTATTTTTATATCACCCTTAGTAGGAAGATATGTTTTCAATAAAAGATCACAAATTGTGCTCTTTCCACAACCACTTGGGCCAAAAAGTTGAATATGCTCATTTTGGTGAATTATTAAATTGAAATTTTTTAATACATAATGAAATTGATCATAAGTAAAATCGATATTTGAAAAGGTAATATCATTATT
>JAAWDB010000125.1 GCA_022793555.1 Bacilli bacterium | reverse complement strand
CATTATTCAATCTTATGATTTGGCTTATTATAATCAAGAGAGCATTTTAGGTGGAGAAGAGATAGGTTTATCTACATATCATTTCAATCCTGTTTAATACTTCCTTATCAAAATCTAATTCCTTTACTTCCTTCATAACTCTTCACTTCCTATCCTTAAATAACAAAAAAACTAGACGGTACTTCTAGTTAATATTTATTACTCTCGAATGGAAAGTTCGAGTTTCTTATCAATCTGGTGCCGATTGGCAGAATTGAACTGCCCTCTGATGCTTACCATGCATCTGTACTACCACTGTACTAAATCGGCATCTGATAAAATATTATTATAAATTTCATCAAATGTAAAGTAGAAGTGTTTTTTCTATTTTATATTTTGTCGAATTCTTTTTCTTTGGAAAAATTTTGTTCTTTTTTATAATTAAATAGGTGATGCTATGAAAGTCCCTGAAAAAATTTATCTTATGGTGATATTTGTTAGTATAGGTATTTTTTTATTACTTCGAATATATCATATTTTAAATGTTGATCTTTATATAACTGATACCTACTTGATTGATGGCAATATTCCTGAGTTAAGAGAAAAAGTTTCTACGCTACGCCTTGTTATGGTTGGAGATGCTTTATATCATGATGGGGTTTATAAAGATGGTTACAATGATGGAAAATATTCTTTCTTGAAACAATTAGAAATGATTAAACCCATTATTCAATCTTATGATTTGGCTTATTATAATCAAGAGAGCATTTTAGGTGGAGAAGAGATAGGTTTATCTACATATCCTCGATTTAATTCTCCTTATGAAGTAGGAGATGCTTTTGTTGATGCAGGTTTTAATCTGGTTAGTACTGCAAATAATCATACTCTTGATCGGGGACGAGAAGCCATTTTTCATTCATATCAATATTGGAGTAAACAAAGTGGTGTGTTAATGAGTGGTTCTTGTGATTCTGTAACGTGTCAAAAAACGATTCCTGTCGGTGAAAAAAATGGTATTCGTTATGCTTTTTTATCTTATACTACAACAACAAATGGAATTAATGTTCCAAAAGGAGAAGAGTATTTGGTTAATGTGTATTCCGATGAAAGAGTTTTAGAAGATATTTCCAAGGTAAAAGATACAGTTGATATAATTTTAGTAGCTATGCATTGGGGAAGTGAATATCATAATGAACCAATAGAAGAGCAAGTACGGATTGCTCATTTTTTAGCTTCTTCTGGAGTAGATATTGTGATTGGAAATCATCCTCATGTTATTGAACCAATTGAAAAGATTGGTAATACTTATGTCTTTTATTCGTTTGGTAATTTTATTTCTGCGCAAACGGGAATCGATCAGTTAGTAGGTTTAATGGCTGGGCTTACAATTACAAAAAAAGAGCGTGGCGGTGAAAAAACAATTGAAATAGGTAATTTAGAAACGAATTTAACGTATACTTCGTATAATCGTCAGTTTCGAGATTTTAAAGTCTACTTATTTGATAAAATTGATGCCAGTATTTTAAATCAAAAAGATGAGGTTGTGTCAAAGAAGAAAAAAATTGTGGAAAGTTTTGGGGTGCCCATGGTTTGGTATACATAATAATGTATTTTAAACATACATTATTAATGGTGAAATTATGAAATGTAATGTAGATATTCCTTATCCTAAAATAGTGGTAAAGAAAAAAGACCCGGAAACAGCAAGAATGATTATGCATTCTTATGCTGGAGATGTGAGTGAAGATACAGCGATTCATCAATATATGTTTCAAAGTGTTGTTTTGCAAAATTCGGCAAAGGATGTGGCTTTAATATTAGAAAAAATCGCTGAAGTAGAAATGCGCCATTTAAAAATGTTGGCAGAGCTGATTCGGGAACTCGGTGTTTATCCAATTTATTTAGATCCCATTGTTGATAAACATGAATTCTGGTCAGCCAAGTATGTGAATTATGAAGCAGATTTAAAAGAAATGTTATTACTTAATATGGAAGCAGAAAAACAAGCTATTTTACAGTATAATTCTTTAATTCATGTTATTGAATCCGACGAGGTTAAGATTGTTTTAAAACGAATTGTTTTAGATGAACGACTTCATTTAGAAATCTTTGAAAAATTATTACAATCTCTTACTTAGGAATATGATATAATCTGAAGTAAAGTGAGGATTTTCTATGGCAACAACGAAAAATTATCGTGATTATTTATTAGAGCAGCTTAATTTGCTTGAAGGAATAAGCTGTCGTGCTATGATGGGAGAATATCTTTTATATTATCAAGGTATTTTATTTGGGGGAATATATGATAATCGTTTCTTAGTAAAAAAGGGTATACAAAATCAAAATTTTAATATGCCTGAAGTTATTCCTTATCCAAAGGCTAAACCTATGTATATGGTGATGAGTGAATCGAAAGAAGAAATTCGGGATATTGTTTTGGCAACGGTTCAAGATTTATCTTAAAAAAGTAAATCTATTGTAATTTGAGAGATTTTGTATAATCTCTTTTTCTTTTGTCCTTTTTTTGCTATACTAGTAATAATAAGGAGGGGCTTTTTTATGTATGATGTGATTGTAATTGGAGCAGGAAATGGTGGCTTAGTTGCCTCTTTAACTTTGCAAAAGGCTGGAAAAAAGGTTCTTTTGCTAGAAGCTGGAAGTGGAGCTGGGGGATTTGCTACCAGTTTTGTGCGTGGAAGGTTTGAATTTGATGCTTTTTTACAAGGATTAAATGGATATGGTCTTGGAAATGAAAGTGAAATGACTAAATTATTTGAACGACTTGGGATTACAAATATGTTAGAATACTCAGAAATTGCCAATGATTATGTAGTTACTTTAAATACACATGAATCTTATTTGATTCCTCATTCATTTTCTACATTCCTTTTAAAAATGGAAGAAGTTGTTCCTGGATGTCGGGAAAGTATAGAAAATTTTTGGAATTTATGTAAAGAGAGCGTAATAGCACTTAAACATGTGGAGGAAAAACGAAAAGGTTTTGAAGAATTATTGGAACAAGAATGTCCTCATTTTTTAGAAATTTCTACATGCTCTTTGGAAGAGGTATTTGAAAAGTTAAAAATGCCAAAAAAGATTCGGGAAATTTTGGCTTCAAGTTGGATTTTTTATGGTAGTCCATCTAGAGATTTATCCTTTGTATCTTTTGCTCCTTCTTTTTATGCTCGTTTCACCAATGGCGTGACTTATCCTATTAAAAGAAGTTATGCATTATCTTTAGTGATCCAAGAAGAGTTTGAACGTCTTGGGGGAACCATTCGTCTTTTTAGTAAAGTGGAAAAAGTTTTATTTACGGAAGATCAAATTTCTGGTGTTCAAGTAGCAGATGGTAGTATTTTTTATGCAAAACATTTAATCTCAAATGTTAGTCCAAATGTTTTTTTTGGTTCATTTCTTCCCAAAGATAAGCAGACGAAAGAGATGAATCAAATTTGTAATGCAAGAACTTTGGGAGCTAGAGGTTTTAGTGTTTATTTAGGATTAAATAAGAGTCCCCAAGAATTAGGAATCACAGAAGCTCGTTATTTAATTTATGATTCTTTGGACAGTAATATAGAAGCAAAACGAATGCGTGAAATTTATCATACGGGTTGTGTAGCAACGGTTTATGAAAATATGGTTCGGAAATCTTCTTCTATAACGACTCTTTGTATTTCTTCACTTTTGTTTGGTGATGATTTTGATAAAGTGGTTACTAGTGAAAACTATTTTGCTTTAAAAGATAAAATTGCTCGGCATTTTATTGAGGTATTTGAGCGTGCCACGAATACTTCTATTGTTGATGCGATTGAAGAAATTGAAGTGGCTACACCGGTAACTTTTGCTCGATATGGAGGACATCCTTCTGGCGTTACCTATGGATATTTAGCGAAGGGGTATGATAATCTTCTTCCAAGAATGTTAAATGAGAGAAAAGAGCAGTTTCTTAATCATGTCCATTTTTGTGGAGGATTTGGAACACGGATGAGTGATTTTGTTTCTACTTATTTGAGTGGTGAAGATGCAGCTTTATTAACACTAGAAGATATAAAAGAGGAGGAATCGTATGTCTAATGGAAAAGAAACGCAAAAGTTAGCGAAGTATTCGCTTGATCGTACAAAATGTATTAAAGAAAGTAGTCATAAACCTTTTAAAAAGGATTATCGTGCGAATCAAGTTTCTTTTGAGTTACATCCTTCTTCTTTGGTCGTACAAGTAAAAGAAATAAAGGTAGAATCACCTCATGTGAAGACTTTTGTGCTGATAAGTGAACGAGAATTTCCACCATTTCAAGAGGGTCAATATATTACCGTTGATGTACCAATTGAAGAAGTTATTTATACACGTCCTTATACCATTAGTTGTTCATCAAAACGAATTCATGATCATGAAATACAAATTACGGTAGAGAAAGTGGAACATGGAATAGTTTCGAATTACTTTTTTTATCAAGTTGATATTGGCGATTATTTTACGATTCATGGCCCATTTGGACAGTTTACATATCAAAGTCTACGCGATGCTCATGAAGTTTTAGCAATTGCAAGTGGAAGTGGTATCATCCCTTTTAAAGCAATGGCGGAAGGAATTCGAGAAGGGCAAATTGATTTTCATTTAACGATATTGTATGAAGCAAAGTGTGAAAATGATTTAATTTTTCAACATGAGTTTGATGAAATAGTAAAAAAATGTGATAAGATTAAAATTATTTATGTGTTAAGTGAAGAACAAAAAGATGGCTATGTTTCTGGCATTATCTCAAAAGAACTTATTTTAGAGTATCAAAAGGAAAAGATGAGTTATTTTGTTTGTGGACCAACAGAATTATACGAAAGAATGAATTTGGTTTTGAAGGAGTTAAATATTGCTAATAAATATATTCGTCATGATTTATATGATGAATGTGAGAAAGGGCATTTAAATGAAACTTATGAGATTCGTGTTTTGACTGACGGGCAAGAAAAGATTTTGTTTGGTAACGGAACGGAAAGTATTTCAAAGACTTTAGAACGAGAAGGTATTATTGCACCAAAACGTTGTGGCGTTGGAGTTTGTGGCATTTGTAGAAGTAAATTAGTGGAGGGGCAAGTTTTATCTAATGATCACTATTTAAGAGCAATAGATAAAGAGTATCATTATATTCATCCTTGTGTAAGTTATCCTTTAAGTAATATTAAAATAAAATTGCCCAAATAATACAAAGTGTAATTTAAAGGTTCGTGTCCATTTTATGATGGAAGAATTTGCTAAAAAAATTTATCTAAACATTATGGTAATTTAATAGCTAGATATGATAAAAATGTGGCAGGTTAGTTAGATTTTATCAAAAACATAATGTGATTTAATAAGAATGATTTGTCATTTTCTTTCTGCCTAGATTTTTGAATTTAATCTAAATCTTTTATAATTTAAAGTTGAATACAGTTTGCTTTAATGCTTCGCGAATTTTTATTTTTAATCTAAACCGTTTGTAATGTAAATGTTGCTAGATCTGTTTTTGGAAATTCTAGAGACCCTTTTTTTATCTAAATTTTTAATAATTTAAAAGTCAGTAGCATAGTTGCCCATCCAAGATAAAATAAGTTTTTAATTGAAACATAGTGTAATTTAAATGCTACAGCTTGGTGGCGTGTTCAAGGAATACAAGGGTGTGTTTTTAATCTAAACTTAAAGTAATTTAAAAATTATTGCTGATTTTCACCT
>JAAWDB010000124.1 GCA_022793555.1 Bacilli bacterium | reverse complement strand
CAATAGTAAGACGATTATTTTAACGCCTATGGCAAAAATGATGTTTTCCTTTACAATTCTTAAGGTTTTTTTAGACAGAGTAATGGCTTGATTAATTTTTGATGGCTCATCCGTTAAAATGACCACATCAGCAGCTTCAATGGCAGCATCACTTCCTAGTCCACCCATAGCACAACCGATATCAGATCGTGCTAGTACTGGAGCGTCATTAATGCCATCGCCAAGAAACAGAAGTTTGCCAGTTGCAGATTTTTGAGTTAATAGTTTTTCAACCCAATATACTTTATCTTGAGGGAGTAATTCTGCGTGATATTCATCTAACTGTAATTTTTGTGCCACTTCTTTTGCTGTGTTATCATGATCTCCAGTTAGCATAACTGTTTTTTTGATTCCATTTCGTTTTAAATTTTTTACCATGTCTAAGGCATCGTTTTTAATTGTATCATTAATCGTAATTGATCCTGCAAATTTGTCGTCGATAGCAATAAGTAATGTTGTTCCTTGTTTGGGTTCGTTTTGTGGCGTAATATGAAATTCTTGCATTAATTTTTCGTTTCCAACTAAAATATTATGATTAAAAACAGTAGCTGATATGCCTTTACCAGTGATTTCTTGGAAATTTTTAATCTTTTTTTCGTTAATTTCTTGCCCATAAGCTTCTTTTAGAGAAAGGGCTATGGGATGATTGGAAAACGCTTCAGCATAAGATGCGTATTTTAGTAATTCTTCTTTTGTATAATTTATTGCTTCTATGGATTGAACTTTAAACTCTCCTACTGTTAGGGTCCCAGTTTTATCACATACTACAATTTCTGTTTTTGATAGTGCTTCTAAAAAGTTACTTCCTTTGATTAAAATGCCCATTTTAGAAGAAGCACCAAGACCTCCAAAAAAACCAAGAGGAATAGAAATTACTAAAGCACAAGGACAAGAAATAACTAAAAATGATAAAGCTCGATAAACCCATGAAGAAATCGTCGCTCCCTTGATGATTAACGGAGGAATTAACCCTAATAATAGAGCCGATAACACAACAATCGGTGTGTACCATTTGGCAAATTTGCTAATAAAATTCTCGGATTTTGATTTACGATTTGTAGCATTTTCTACTAGTTCTAATATTTTCATAACAGTAGATTCAGAAAATTCTTTTGTTACTTTAATTTTTAATATGCCATCTAAATTAATGCAACCATTTAATACTTGTTCATTTATTTTGATGAATTGGGGAATGACTTCACCAGTTAATGCTGATGTATTTAATTTTGAAGTTCCTTCAATAACGATGCCATCTAAAGGAATTTTTTCTCCTGGTTTTACTAAAATAATGTCTCCTTTTTTTACTTCATCTGGGTTCTTTTTGACCCATTTTCCATTAAGACTCACATTCGCATAATCTGGGCGAATATTCATCAAATTAGTTATGGATTTTCGAGACTCTTCGACGGCATATTTTTGGAATAGTTCACCGATTTGGTAAAATAACATTACTGCTACAGCTTCCTCATATTCTTGAATTAAGATTGCACCAATCGTGGCAATTGTCATTAGGAAATTTTCATCAAAAATTTTTCCACGAATAATATTTTTGCCTGATTTTAAAATTATGTCGTAGCCAATGATAAGGTATGCTACTATAAAAAGAATATGTTTAAAAGTGGGATTGTGAAATGGACTTAAAAGAGCTAAAAATATTGTTATGACGGTAAGAATAATGCGCCATATCATTTTTTCCTTTTTCATTTTAGCTTACCTCTTCAATTTGAACATCTGGTTCTTCTTTGTGAATTATGGCTTTTATTTGGGTGATATACTCTTCCTTTTTGTCTTCGTTACATTCAAAAATTAATTTTTCTGTCATAAAACTAATTGATACATTTTCTAAACCTTTTATTTTTTGTAAGGCTTGTTCTAGAGAATTGGCACAATTGGCGCAATCTAGATTTTTAATTTTATATTTATATTTAGTCATTAAAATTCCTTCTTTCTATTATTCGTGTTTAATATGCTCTAAACCGATTTCAAAGAGTTCTTTAATATGATCATCATCTAGAGAATAGTAAACTTCTTTGCCGTTTTTTCGATATTTTACAATGCCACTTTGTCTTAACACTGCTAGTTGATGAGAAATGGATGATTTGGTCATGTTTAAAACATTTGCTAAATCACATACGCACATTTCTTTTTGATCTAAAGCAAACAAAATGCGACACCTTGTTGTATCCCCTATTAATTTGTATAAATTGGCTAGATTATTTAATGTTTTTTCATCTGGCATTTGTTTAATTACCTCAGTAACAGCTTCTTGATGTATAACATTGCAATCACAGGAAAATTCGTTTCTTGCCATAAGTACCTCCTATCTTTCTATTATATTCTATAATTGAATTATTGTTCAACTGTCTATCATTATAGTTGAATATCTATTCAATTGTCAATGTTTTTTATTACTTTCGTTGTAGGATTTTTTTAAAACAAATTAAAAAAAGAAAAAGATATTATTTTAACTTTTTCTTCATTTCATTTATTCTTTTTGTTGTTTGGTTGGGGAATTTTAGATTTTTTTT
>JAAWDB010000123.1 GCA_022793555.1 Bacilli bacterium | reverse complement strand
TTATGAATCCAAAATCCGGAATAACTAAAAATTAAAATCATGAAAAAAAGAAAGATTAAACCAATCTTTTTTAATAATGAAAATTTTTTGATGGTAGTTGTATTATTTTCCATAAAAACCTCGCAATTAAACTAAAAGAATTAATAAAACAGATAAAGAATTTTGAAAACAATGAGCGATAGTTGAGGTAAAGATATTATCTGTTTCAAAATAAGCTATAGCAAAGAAGAAAGCTAGACTTCCATAAGGAAGTAAAAAGAGCCACTGTGTCCAATTTTCTAACATATGAGAAAATGTTAGTACTTCAAAGCCATTTAAGACGTGTAATGAGGCAAAGATAAAAGAAGTTATTAGTGCATAAACATATTTATTTTTAAAGGCTGGACGAAAGGATTTACGAAAAACTAATTCTTCAATGAATGGCCCTATAAAACACATGAGCGTTATTGCATAAAGTGGCATTTGAGTTATTATTTGGCGATTTAGTTCTTCGTTACCAGCAATATTGTTTGTAAAATTAATTATAATTAAATTACTCATGGCCATGGTTATAAATCCTTGTAGCCATAAAGATAATCCTTTTTTGATCAATTCTTTTGGATTTTTTTTGAATTGTGTCCATTCTTTTTTTAAACTTTTTCTATAGATAAAAATTAATAGGAAAAGGACAATAATATAGTAACCAATGTAAGTTATATTTTTGATCCAGAAATTATTACTAGTTGCTAGTTTTTTTAGAAGAGTAAAATAAATGAGAGGAAAGATCATTTGGTAACTAATAATTAGTAATATACCATAGAGAAAAGAGAAAAGATGTTTATTATTTTTAATCATAGTAACACCTTTTTAGTTTATAAATCCACGTTCTTTTAGTATTTCTAATAAATTTGAATAAGATGAACTACCAACAAGTCGATTAATTGTGGTTTGTTCTTTGCCATTGGTAATAAAAATTGTGGTTGGTGTGCCGCTGATGTGAAATAGTTTTTCAATTTCATTAGAAATATTTTGGTCTTCTTTTGCTAAATTGGTTGTGTTTAATTCATAGGCATAAATATTATTCTCAGTAAGAACACGATTAAGAATAGGTTTATATTCTTCACAATAATGACATCCATCTTGGGTTCTAATTAAAATAAATGTTTCTTTGTTTTTAATTTTTTCTAATACGTCAGCTCCGCTAATACTAAGAATATTATTTTGGGCTGGTTTTAGACAAAAGTATAAAATTGTTGCTAGTAAGGAAATTCCTATTATGATACTTCCTAAAATTATCCATTTTTTCTTCATATAATCACCAATAACAATATATCATAATTTTGTTTAGTGAGCAATGTTTCTAGCTTGAAAAAGGCTATTTGCTATGTTACAATTAGATTGTGAAATTTTAGGTTGGTGACTGAAGAAATGATGAAAAAGATTATTTCAGGGTGCTTAATATTTCTCTTTTGTATTTTATTATGTCAAAGAGTTAATGCGGCATCTACGTGTGATTATAGTGAGCAAGTAAGACTTCAAAATATTGCTAGTAATGTTAAAGCGAGTTATGAAGCTAATGTAAGAGAAACTGATGAGTTTGCGGATATTGATTCGATTAATGATCCTAATGGAGCGTATATTATAGAACGATATGTTGATCTTACCATATTAAATATTACTGAAGAGATTTATATTACTGTTGAAACAAATAAATCAACAGAAGTTCAAACTTATCATTATGGGGATACTAATCAAGGAATGCTTCGTATTAGTAAGGAAAATTTAGATGAGATTGTAGAGTATAAAATTTTAGTTTATTCTGATCATGAACAATGTAGAGGTGATCTTTTAAGAACAATTACGGTTGTGACACCAAAGTATAATGAGTACAGTGAGTATGGTTATTGTGATAGTTTACCTAATTTGTTTTATTGCCAACAGTTTATTACAACAGAAATAACTACTAATCCTGTTGACATTCAAATGGAAATGAATCGTCAATATGAAGCGTTACAAAAGAAAGAAGAAGAAACAAAGAATGAAAGTTTAAGTTTTTGGGAAAAACTTGGTAATTTCTTTAAAGAACATGTTTTTATAATTAGTGTTGTTATAGGAATTATTATTATTGCGGGGGTTACTGCTACTGTGATTGCGATTAAAAAGCGAAGGAGTAGAGTATTATGAAAAAAATGAGTTTAAAATATTATGTTGTTCTTTTAATCGGTTTGATTGCATTAGTTCCAAACGTTGTTTTTGCTGGATCATGCTCACAGCATGCTAATACCACTTTTGTTATACAGCGTAATGGTTCTGGTTGTAATTATGGAACAAACTGTACACCTGTACTTCGTGTTAATGGTGTTAATTATGGAATGCGAAGATATGATGTGGCTGGATATCAAACCTATTGTTTAGATCCAGGTGCAAAGGCGCCACAAAATGGTTTTACTTATACTTGTCGAAGAGAGATTACACCAGAGAGTAATTCAGAAGGTCCTGTATGGCAAGCTTTTGACGTTGCAGCTACTTATGCTTATCAATATATGGCAGAAAATGGTCTTGTTTCACCTTCTAATGATAATCGAGTAATCGGAGAATTGGTTTTTCGTTGGTTAGAGTTGGCAGCTTTTCAACTTCCAAGTCCTAATTCAACGAGTGATGGAACACTAGCTTTATTCCGTAAAGGACCAGCAGCTTTTAGTCAAAGCGATAGTAGAGTAAGTATTGCTACTAAAATTTATCATGATGCAGTTGCAGTGGGAACTCGTATTTTAAACGGGTCTACTTATGAACAACTTGTTTCAGAAGGTTTAATTTGGGGAGATACTTGGAATTTTGAAACGATTGAAACTTCTACTAGTGGAACAACAGATGTAATGAAGATTCGTGTTACCGCAACAGGAAGTGCACCAGAAAAAATATATTATGATCTATTTTCCGTAGAATGTACTAATGGTACGTCTTGTAGCGTGGTTGAACGTCAAACAAGCGATGGTGGTGTTACTCTTGTAGTACATATTAATAAATCTACATCTTCTGGACCATATGAATTGTTTGTTATAACTCCTTATTCAGATTCTAGAAGTGCATCAGCTAACTTATTAATGTTACAAAAACCAGGATATCAAAGTATGATGGTGGTATCTGATGTCAATTTGAAGACTACTTCACCAAATGGGCCTCCTACTAATCACCATAGACCAAGACATCCGTTTACAAATCCTGATCAATGTGTTCAAAAAGCGGATGGAAAATACTATTATAAAGATCAAGAAGTAACTAGTGAAGAAGATATGGTTAAATACGCATGTCCTGTGTATTGTCAAATGTTTCCTGATAGTACAAGAACTGATGAACATTATGGTTGGGCAGATCAAGCTCATTATGGTTCTAGTGATAATGGGGGAAAACATTATTTTAATAAAGAAGATTATCAAAAATACTGTAATACTAAATGTCAAATTGTTAACAATGTCCATCATTGTGGTGGTGAGTATTTAGCTGCAACAGGAAAAAGTGATGATACATGTACCGCAGAGGAATACAATCAATATTGTGAAAGCGGTAAAAAAGTTTGTAAACATGAGGGAGATAATTATTATTGTAAAAATGGTCAAGCTTGTGATTCTAATCAATTTTTCCAAGATTGTTGTGATCAGTTAGATCCTGATTCTGATGATTATCAAAAATATTGTAGTTGTGGAAATGCTGATATTGAATTTATTGGAGCTTGTACAGAGTTTAATAGTTCAAATGAATATTTAATGAATCATGTTGCTGATACGCCAGATAATGCTAAACTTAAGTATTGTTTATTTAGTCCAAATAATAAAGATAAAGCTAATAATTCATATGAGATGACGGATCAAACTACTATAGTTAACAATCCTTATTGTAAAGTTAGTTGCGTTGAGAACTATGAATTCCGTTTACCAAATTCTAAATATACACTAAGTGGTAGTTATTTCACTTTAGAAACGGAAGTTAGCGGTACTCGTAAATGTTATGTCAATGGACAGTCAACTTACGAAGGTATTGACAAAGAGAAATTTTTACAAGATTTACTTGCGGCTTCACAAAACCTCGCTGAAGCACAGTCAAACTATAATAAGATGTATCAAGCTATAAATAATATTGATCATGAAACACGTGGTTGTGATGATGCTGATATTTATTTTAATGAAGAATTTACTTATCAAGCATGTAGAGCGACACGTAATGGTGAAAATATCGGCATTATTTGTGAAGGTCAACAAGTTAGAGCTGAGACTTGGACAGATGGTAAAGTTTCTGGAAGACATAGTTGTGGACCAAATGGTGAGAGTAGATGTTGTAGTGATAATGGCGAAGATGGTTCAGAAGAAGATTTAAAAAATAAAATATTATCTCAAAAAACTTTAGAAAGTTATCGTGATGCTATAACGAATGCAACTAATGCTGTAAATAAAGTTTTACAACAATTTGATGATTGTACTAATGGATGGGAAAATCAATTTACTTTTGATCCTCTTGTACAATTTGAATATGATGAACCTTATCAAACTATGCAAGGATTTAATAATAAGTTTGAACAAGTAGATAAATCTACAAATTCTAAAACTAATTATTGTACAAGTGTTGGAGATAATTATAATTGTAATTCGACTGAAAATCATACTTATAATCAAAGTTTTGTTGTTTGTAGTGGAGAAGCTAATGCTAATTGTACTACTTCAACTAAAACGCTTAGTCGTTCATTATTTATGATTCAAACTGAATCTGCTAAAGCAACTTATAAACCTAAAAATCAATTTTCTATATATACACCATCTGGAACTATTGCTTTAGATCGTGGAAATTATGTTTTATATACTGGTTTATGTGGTGGCAGTGATGAGTGTTTACCAATTGCATTAAATACTCATACTGGCGTGTTTAACTTTAAATTCCGTTATTCTCAAATTGGTCAATTTAATGATAATAATCAACCAGGACGTTTAGTTGGAGAAGGAAAAAGTGTTTATAGTGCTGTTTCTAATCAACAACAAGCGGGATATGTTTGTCATTATATTAATAACTGTCCAGATTGTGATTACACTTGTGTTGGAGATAATTGTGAAATTGATCAAGATGATTGTACCGATAATTGTACTTATGTGTGTCAAAACTGTATTTTTGATGGTGAGAATAGTACTTTCTATTACCGAACAGTATCTATTAATAATTTATTCCCAAATGCTCGGGAATATGGACCTAATTGGAATAACGTAAAAGGAGATTATACGAAGAAGGTTATTGAAGAGGCTGGAGAGACTACTTATGAGTTACCAGAATATTCTTATACTATTAATGCTCAACAAATGAATCGTATAAGAGAATTTAATAAATCTGTGGGCGATTATTTGAATTCTAAGATGCCTAACGGAGAAGATGCGTTAACTTGTCATGATTTAAGTAGTAATGGCAAAAATTATCCTAATATTTATTGTATTAGTTCATTTTTAGATACCGCAGGAAATACATATTTCAAAGAAAATAAACGAAATGATATTTGGACACTTTGGCCAGATAGTGGATATTTTACAAATAATACTAAGTATTCGGTATCTTTAGGTACAGGACCAGCTTGGAAATAGGAAGGAGGAATAAATTATGAAAGAATCATTTTGGGGTTATTGGATAATTGTACTTGGAATATTCGTCATTATTATTATGATGTTAATTTCTAGTGTAACTACTTCTAATACTCAAGATTATTACATGGTAAAAGATGTTACAGAAGCAGCTATGGTAGATGCTATTGATTATTCTTATTATCGTCAGTATCAAGAGCTGAGAATTAATCGTGAGAAATTTGTTGAAAATTTCTTGAGAAGATTTGCAGAAAATGTTTCTTTAAATACTTATACAATTGACTTTTATGATTTATACGAAGCTCCTCCTAAAGTTTCTGTTAAAGTAACCACAAAGAGTGGAACTTTCTCAGTGATGGGTGATGCAACAAGTTTCGATATTGTTAATAAAGTAGATTCTATTCTAGAAACAAGTGGAACAGCTGGTTCAACTGGTCGAGAAAATAATAGTAGTATTACTTCGGATGGCACAGTAAGTACAAGCAGAGGAATTGGATTGAATGGCTCTGGTTCGACAGTTAGTAGCTCTAATAGTGGATCTAATGTTCCTAGTACTAATGCCTTAGAATCGATGACTAAAGAATCTTGGTTTAAATCGAAATATTATAGTAATTCAAAAATTAAAGATGAATATTTAAATGATCCAGAACGTTTTAGAAACGAAGTATTAAGTGATTACCAAAGTAAGAATAATGTATCATTTAGTAATTCTGAAGAAAATCAATTTTTTAAGAATCTTGGCAATATTTTTCAATGGGCAATAGATGATTATGATTTTGACGACTATGATTATGATAATGATTGGGAAAATGATGAAAATGGTGATGATTATGAAGGTAGTGAAAGTGGAGGATTATTAGATTTTTCCGATGCTCAAATCAAAAATTCAATTACTAAGTTTGTCAATAGAGATCCTTATAGTTATTATGATTGTGGAGGAACTCGTTGTCGATTAATTTCTTTCAGCCAATTTTATGAATTTGCTAAGGATGAATTTGAAGGCGATTATGATATGAATTTTGATTCTTTTGAATCTTCTTATTTTAGAGATTTATGTGAACAAGTTTATGCTAGTTTACCTAAAACGAGAACTTTGAGATAGACATTACAAAGGAGGAATAAAAATGGGAAATGTAATGACGACACTAAAACGGTTTTTAAGTAATAAAAATACAGTAACTATTATTGGAGTTATTGTGGGTATTTTGGTTTTATATATTGGTTATAATTGGCGAGTAAAACAGGCAACAGATCCAGTTACTGTTCCTTATGCTAAAGTAGCCTTAACTTCTCGACATGAGATTACTTCAGAAGATATTGGGTATATGGAAGTATCTCGTGATGTAGTGAGAAAGAGTAAGAATTTAATTTTAAATGCTTCTCAATTACAAGGTAAACAAGTTCAATATGGAAATATGATTCCGCAAAATGGTTTTTTCTATGCTGAACAAATTACAGATAAAGCTTCAACGCCAGATTTTGCTATTAGTAATATTCCGGATGGATATACAGTAATTTATTTGGATGTTGATATTAATACGACTTATGGTAATTCTATTTATCCAGGAAATTATATCGATTTATATTTTAAAGGATTAGATGAATCCAGAAGAATTATTTTTGGAAAATTAATTGAAAGTATAGAAGTGTTAGATGTTCGTGATCAACAAGGTCAACATGTTTTTGAAACTTCTATGGAAGCAAGAGTTCCTGCAGTTTTGGTTTTTGCGGTACCTGATGAAATGTTTAGTTTGCTTAAAAAAGCCAATTATATTTCAGGAAGTAGTGTAGAGATTATTCCAGTTCCAAGAAATGCTTCTTATACTTCAAATCCTGGTGAGACTAGAGTTTCAAGTACTTATATTCGTGACTTTATCTTATCAAAATCTGTTGCGATTCCAGATGATGTTTTAGATGATCCTAATTTAGATTCAGGAAATGATAATAACGAGGATAACGACGATAATAATACGATTGAATAGAAGGGATTAGACATATGAATGACGCAATATTTTCTCAGTTAGATTTTGGTGCTTTAAACGATTATTTACGTGAGGATAATGTTACCGATATCTCTTATAGTAATAATGGTCAGGTTTGGCTAAAAACATTAGATAAAGGTGTTTATCAGGTAGATCGTCCCGATATTAATAATGCACTAATGGAAAAGTTAGCTTTTCAGTGTGCCAATGTTATGGGAAAAACGTTTAATATGGCTCATCCTTTTTTGGATGCAGAGAGTGCAGAGTTACGTCTTAACTTTATTCATGAGTCAATAGCAACCAATGGAATTGCTTGTGTTATTCGTAAAACGCCAGCGAAAATTCGTTTGAATAAGCAAAAGCTTTTGGATGAGAAATATGTCTCAGAAGATTTACATGAGTTTTTAATGGCTTGTGTAAAGGGACATGCTAATATTATTGTTAGTGGTGAAACAGGTTCTGGTAAAACGGAACTTGTGAAATACTTGGCAAGTCATACGAAAGAAAATGAAAAAATTATTACGATAGAGGATACCTTGGAACTTCATTTAGATAAAATTTTTCCTCATCGAGATATTGTGGCCATGAAAACGAATAATATTGCTAGTTATAGTGATGTTTTGGTTACTTGTATG
>JAAWDB010000122.1 GCA_022793555.1 Bacilli bacterium | reverse complement strand
ATTTTGTTATCTTCTTTAAAAAATCCTTTTGTGATGTTTATGATCTTTGTAGTAGGATTATTGATTTGTTATTATTTGAGTTTAGATCATCATGGAAATTTTATTATGACAGATGAAGAAAGAGAATATCAAGAATTCTTGGAATATCAAAAATTACAGCATTTAAATGATGAGCCTAAAGTAACGATAGAACTTCATAAAGCTGAAACCTCTTCGAAGCGTAAAAAGAAGGATGGAGAAGAGCCTTCGAAGGATCTTAAAAAGACTACAATATCATCAAAAGCAAAAAAAGAGGTTAGTTCAACCAAAAAAACTTCAGTTAATGATGGAAAAAAAGAAGCTAAAGTAAGTAGTCGTTCAACTAAACCTAAAAGTAAAGATAACATAAAAAATACTAAAACAAGTGAAGATGTAAAAACTTCAAGTAGATCGCGCTCAAATAGTGCTTCTAAAACTGAAGAAAAGAAGACTACTAAAAAAAATACGACAACTACTAAAAAGGCAAAAACAGAAAAAGTTGATCAAGCAAAAAAGCAAAAAGCTACTACTTCTTCAAAAAGTAATAAAAAAGCAGAGGAGAAAAAAACACAAGTGGTTCGTAAAACGACGACTACTAAAAGTAAAAATGAAATGAAAGCTTCAACCAAAAAGAATACGAAAAAGAGTGTAGGAAAGGAATGATAAAATGAAAAGGTTACTACAAAATAAGAAATTTCGAACTAATCTGTATAAGTGGCTTACAATGTATATCTGTGTTATGGCAGTATTTACAACTGTAGTGACTTATTCAAAATACATTTCTAACATGGGAACCGATGAACAAGCTAGAGTGGCAAATTTTGAAGTAGGCATTAATTTTGAATCTTGTTCTACTATTGATGATTCACAGACTAATTTAGATGGTACATCTGTTTCAATTTGTGATATGGGATCTTCTCGTCCTACCAGTGTATTGCCTTATTATTTTTCTTTAGATACTACTAAATTAGAAGCCGATGCAGTGTTATCTTTAACGGTTTATGCGAATGATCTTTTTAAAATTGTTGAATTACAAAATTTAACAACTGGAGTTAAGTATATTGATAATGGAAAGATTCTAAATAATATTCCTGGAGTTAGTGTAGCTCCTTATGGTTATACTTCTGATGGTTATACTTTTACTACGGTTACACAAGATGTTGTTGCGAAACAAGGAAAAGAAAAATACGTTATTAAAATCCAATATTTAAATCCACCAACTAATGTAATAAATGAAGATGATATACCATTAGAGGATATTTTTTCTAATACACAAGAAGTTATAAAAATAGGATATTCTGCTACACAGAAGACGAAATAATTGAGGGAGGTTTGAATCATATGACACAAATAAAAAATAAAAAAGTTATTTTAACGATTTTAGTTGTTTTGGCTGGTTTATTTAGCATTTTAATTACTAGTGTTTATCCAACCTCTCATTCTAAATTTTTTGATAAAAATGATAATGCTTTATCTTATACCACTCAGTTATATCAACTTCGAAATTTTGATACTTTAAAATTTAGTACTAATTCATTAACAAATTATAAGAGGTTAGTTTTAGATTTTTCTTTACCTAGAAATAGTTTAGCTAAAGCTAATGAAAAAGATCAATATATTATAGAAGTTCCTAGTACGTGTAAGGTTGTAGGATTAACTGAGATTTCTTCTACAAATGGATTAAAACGTTTTTCAACGACTTTTAGTGGAGATGAAACCACTAAAAAATTGAGTATAAGTTGTAATTTATCAGTTGATCCAACAGGAATAAAAAAAATTAATTTTGATGTAAATATTTATGAAAAAGTTGTAAATGAAACAGAGTTTTTATATTTAAAAGATAACTATATAGAAAATAATCATTATGATAATTATCCTATACCAGATATTACTTATACTGAATACGATTTAACAATGCCAGTTGATGCTTTTAAGAAGAAGCGACTTTTTGAGAGTTGGGTTGAGGAATATGTAGAATCATATGTTAATCGTACATATAAAGATTTAGCTGAAGTAGAAAGAGCAGAATTAATTCAAGAATTTCAAGGTTTTGCATTAGATTATATTGAAACTATTTATCAAACGGATTCTGATTTTATTAAAATTCCAAACAATCCTTTAAAAGGATTAACGGTTTCGTATGATGCTAAACTAGAGACATATCATTATCATCTTGATGAAAACTTTCTTGGATATGCTAAAACCATTATATGGGATGATCCTTATTCAATGTATTTTTCTACTTCTAATGTAGATGAGTTAAATGAGGCTTTCGCTTATTATTTAAAATCAGCTTATCCAAAAGAACAAGATCAAAAAGATATTATTAATTATGTTAATCATTATTCTAATAATAAAGGAATAGCTTATTTGGTTCTTCCAAATGCCGATGGTTCTTATAATGCAATTAGTGGTTTTGATTATTTTTATGATGATGATAAACAATTGTATTTAGATGAGTGTTTAGATGATTATGTGTATGCATTTGTTAATGGCGAATTGCGTGTAAATAATTTTTTTGATGAAGATATGAGAATTGAGGATATTAAAGTTAATTTCCGAAATCTTTATCAGGATAAAATATCTGAAGATGTTTATAATTCTTTATTGAGTGATAACAGTGAAATTTTAGAATCTCTATTAAATGTGGATAAAGATGAATTTCATGATTATAATATGATTTATGATCAAGATTTAAATCAGTATCTATATATTGAGATATATTCTTTAGTTGATGATGATTATAATTTTGCTAAAATTAATTTCATTATTGCTCCAAACAATGTAACCTTATCTTTAGAAGGCAATAATGGTGATGTGAAAGCTGTAGTTAAAGATATGACAGTA
Source organism: Bacilli bacterium (assembly GCA_022793555.1). Lineage (GTDB taxonomy): Bacteria > Bacillota_I > Bacilli_A > RF39 > UBA660 > MGBC162267. Next base: position 1,925 of record JAAWDB010000122.1, on the reverse strand, counting down.
GCTGATTTAAATGCATTTATTAATCAATTAGTTCTTCCAGCAGGAATTGTAGTTAGTGATTCTAGTAATGCTGGAGAAGTAAGTTTTTCTATTCAAAATGCTAGTGATAAAGAAATTCAAGAAATTCTTGTACAATTGAGTAATTATATGGAAAAATTAGAAACAAGTCAAGAAGCTATTGTGAAAGAAAAGGATATTATTGAATCATCATCAGAGGAAAGTATAAAGGAGTAAATATTACTCTTTTTTTCTTTTACTTATCATATAAAGATTGAAATGAATTTGAATATTTGTTACAATGAGATAGTAGATTGTAGGGAGGATAAAGTATGGGACTTAATAAATTAAAAAAGATATTTGCAGATGATGATGAAGATACTTTGATGGGTACAGAGGATGAGTATTATGCAATTAGTGAGGATGATGCGTTAAAAGAAGCTGATAAAACAGGTAATAAGATGATTTTGTTAGAACCTAGAGCTTATTCTGAATCACAGCAGATTGCAGATCACTTAAAGAACAGAAATAGTGTGGTAGTGAATTTAAAAAGAGTTACAAGTGATCAAGCAAAGCGCATTATTGATTTTTTATCTGGATGTATTTATTCTATTGGTGGAAAAATGCAAAAAATAGGGGTTGGTATATATTTATGTACCCCTAAAAATGTTAATATTCAGGGGAAAATAAGTGATGATACAGAAAAGCAAAAAGAAGAAACCGATGAAATAGAATGGTAAGTTATTTTTTCTTTTAAGAATCGGAGGTGAAGCATGAAAAAGTTTGGGACAAGTTTTAATGGTTATAATAAGCAAGAAGTAAATCTTTTTGTAAGAGATGTTACAAGAGAGTATGAGAATATGCTTAATAATTTAAAAGCTAGAGATCAAGAAATTGAAAATTTAAAACAAAAATTAATTCAATATCAAAATATGGAAACTACTTTAAATCGTGCTTTGCTAGTAGCTGAGGATGCATCTAGTCAAATTAAGAAAATGGCTCGTGATGAATCTAAAGGAATTTTAGATGATGCTAAGCGTAATGCTTCAAGAATTGTTAATGAGGCATTAATGAGGGCTACAAAATTAGAACAAGATGCAGAAAATTTGAAACGAAGAATTGTTATATTTAAAAGAAAATTTCGTCAGGCTATGGAAAATGAAATTGAGAATATTGATGAAATGCCAGAAGACTATTAATGTCTTTTTTTTATTCTTAAATCTTAAATTTTTCTTGGTTTATTCTTAGTCTTTTGTTATAATAATGCACAACAAATTGAGGTGGGGTTTATGCATAAAATTAGAATAAAAAGTGAAGCTGATTTAGAAAAAATTAAAAATCTTAAAGGAAATGATCTTATTTTTTTAACAATTTATAATTCTTTTCGTCCTTCTATTGTTTCCGCTATTGATTTATCTAATTTTGGTGGAAAAATTGTAGTTATTTTTGTTGGAAAGGATTATAATTCTTTAATTGTTTTTAATCCTTATAACACTCCGTGTAAATTTCTTTTTGCTAATATTGGTCAAGCAAAAGTTAAAATGCCATATGAAAGTCCTATGTCTATTGTTTATCATACAATTGAACATGGTGTATATGTTGATTCTCAACAAAAATTTGATAATATTAATACAACATTTTTGCATCCTAAACAAATTACTGTACATTTAAATCGTGATATGGTTCTTGACTCTTTTCCAAGTTCATTTTTTTCATCTTATAAAGGAAACGTTATTTTAACTGGAGACGGTAATACTCTTTATATAAAGGATAAAAAGATTTTAAAAAGACTACAAGAATATTGCCAATTCAAATATTTGAATGTTGAATTAGTAGATCATATTATTCCAATTTATAATGCTCACGATTTTAATATTCTTCGATCTATAAAAAAAGGAAAAGTGGTTGCTAATATTTGTGATGATATT
>JAAWDB010000010.1 GCA_022793555.1 Bacilli bacterium | reverse complement strand
GTACTAATTTGTCATAGTCAATAGCATTTTTAATGATAAAACCAATACCACTTCCCACAATTAAAGGAAACAAAATATAAAAAAATTTTTGAAATTTATCTTTCATAAAAAAACATCCTTTAAAATTACTTTATGTAATAAAAACAAGAATATGTGTAAAAAAGATGTTACAATAAAAAAGGAGGTTACTATGGAGTATTTGATTGTAACGAATGACTTAGATAAAAAAAGAATAACTAAAGAATTACGACGATTATATCCTTTTTTAAATGTTAAAATATTAGGTTATCGAGAATTGATTAGAAATCTATATTTTGATTATTCTGAGGAAACAATTTTCTATATTGTTGAAAAATATAAAGTAATCAAAGAAATTGCAATAAATTACTTAGAAAATTTATATTATATAAACTTTGAACCAACAAAATACTCTAAAATATCATTTCTTCAAAATTTATATCAAGAGTTAGTACAAGAAAATCTTTTAAAAATCAATCCTTTATGGAAAGAAAATTTAAAACAAAGAAAAATAATTTTTTATCATGTAAATCAAAATGATAATTTTTTTCAGAAAATAATAAGAGAATGTCAAAAAATAACGATGATAGAGCTCATCGATTTTCAGATAAAAGAAACTCAAAATATAACATTAACAACATATTTTGATATAGAAAACGAAGTAATAGGAGTATGCAATAAAATTTGCGATTTAATAAAAAACGGTAAAAGGATTTCTGAAATATATTTGACTAATTTATCAGATAATTATCGTCATTTATTTGAAACTTATGCATCATTTTTTCATTTACCGATTAATTTAAAAGAAAAAGATACTTTTTTTTCAAGTCAAATTGTAACAACTTTTCAAGAACTTTATTCCGATGATCTAAAATTTACAATCGAGGAATTAAAAGCAAAATACACAAATGAAGAAGAACAAGAAGTTATTGAATGGATCATATCGATTTGTAACAAATTTGTTTTTATAAAAGATGAACGAAAGAAGAAAGACTTTATTTTAGAAGAATTAAAAAATCAAAATAAAACGACTTTAAAAATAAAGTCTGGAATACAAGAAATTGACTTTTATGAAAATGAAATTCCAGATAATGCTGAGTTATTTATTTTAGGAACAAACGAAAGTCTTTTTCCAAAGCTTCGAAAGGATGAATCCTATTTAACTGATGCAGAAATGTATGCTTTAGGATGGAATACTACAAGTGAAAAAAATAGTTTAGAAAAAGAACGATGCATAAAAAAATTAAAATCATTTTCTACTGTTCATTTATCTTATCCAAAAAAGGACGGAAAAATCGAATTATATCCCTCGAGTATTTTAGAAGAAATATCTTATGAAAAAAAAGAAGTAATAGAAGCTTTTCAGCATTCTCATATTTTTAATGTATTAGAACTTGGAAAGAAAATGGATCAATATCGTAAATATGGCACAAAAGATGAAAGTTTAGAGCAATTGTATAACACTTATTCAGATATTTCGTATAACTCTTTTAAAAATGACTATACAAAAGTGAAATTAAATCATAATGACCCTTTAAAATTATCTTATTCCTCGTTGGATACATTTTTTCATTGTAGTTTTAAATACTATTTAGATTATATTTTACACTTAAATTCTTATGAAGAAACATTTTCTCAAAAAATTGGAACTTTATTTCATGCAGTGCTAAAAGAATATTATGATTCAAATTTTGATTTTGAATTATCATGGCAAAAAAATACCCAAGATTTTTCTTTTTTAGAACAACAAGAGTACTATTTTTTGAATAAATTAAAAGAAGATTTAAAAAGAATAATAAATACATTAACGGTACAAGAAGAGGGAAAATCATTTAACATAAAAACAGAAGAAAAAATTTCCATCCCTCTAACACCAGATAACATGGTACAATTAAACGGCATTATTGATAAAATTTTTTGGAAAGAAAAAAATGGAGAAAGCATTGTAAGTATTGTTGACTATAAAACGGGAAATCCCACCTTAAGTTTAAACGAAGTACCTTATGGAATAAATCTCCAATTACCTATTTATTTACTATTGTTACATCATTTGCCTTTTAAAAATATTAAAGTCATCGGTTTTTATTTACAAAAAATATTGCCATCAATTCCTGAACGAGATAATATTCATAGTGAAAATGATTTGAAAATAAAAAATTTAATGCTCCAAGGATATAGTACAGATGAAGAAATTCTTCTAAAAGAATTTGATCCTACTTATGAAGATAGCAAGTTAATTAAAAGTATGAAATTAAGTTCGAAAGGATTTTATCCTTATTCCAAAGTATTAAGCGAACAAAAAATAAAAAAATTAGCACAAATCACCTTGGATAAAGTAAAAGAAGCTTCCTTAGCAATACAAAACGGTGATTTTGCTATTAATCCTAAGCGTTTATCCAATGAATTAGTTGGATGTACTTATTGCAACTATCAAAGTATTTGTTTTCGCCAAGAAAGAAATATTGTAAATTTAAAAGAATTAAAAGCAAGTGAATTTTTAGGAGATGAGGTTATTGCCAACATGGACGAAAGAACAAAGTGATGCCATTTATAAAAGTGGTAAAAATATAATCGTGAGCGCAGGAGCGGGTAGTGGTAAAACTGCAGTTTTGACAACGAGAGTATTACAAAAGATAGAAAATGGAATCCATGTGAACGAATTATTAATTTTAACATTTACAAAAGCTGCTGCTAGTGAAATGAAAGAACGGATTCGTAAAAAATTAAAGAAAAATACAAATTTAAAATCTGAGTTATCTTTACTTGACACAGCATATGTGACAACTTTTGATTCCTTTTCATTATCGATTGTCAAAAAATATCATTATCTTTTAAATGTATCATCAAATCTAAAAATTACAGATGAAACCATGATTGAAATCCTAAGAAAGGATGTTTTACGAAAAGTATTAGACCAATTTTATCTTGAAGAAGATGTCAAGTTTTTAAGGTTAATAAATGAATTTTGTGTAAAAGATGATCATGAAATTTACGACAGTCTGTTAAGTATTTCAAAAATATTAGAAAAAGACTTTACAAAACTAGAACGTTTAGACCACTTTCAAAAGTTTTATTTTAATACCCTAAAAATTGAAGAGTGTTTGAATGAATTTGAGCAATTAATTTTAAAGAAGCAAGTAGATTTAAAAGAAAAAGTTAGAGAGTTAGAACGTATTGCTCCGAAAAGTTATATAAGTAAAATATATGATAATTTAAATAGTTTACTATCCGTTTCTAGACTTGACGATTTTGTAAGTGTCAAGTCTTCAAAATTACCACCACTTCCTAAAAACTCTGAAGAAGAATTAAAAGAAACCAAGGAAGAATTAAATAACACATTAAAAGAGCTAAAAAGTCTATTAGATTATGGTTCCAAAGAGCAACTAAAAAAAGATTTATTTCAACTGGAAGAATATGTAGAAGTATTTGTTTCTATTTTAAAAGCCTATTTTCAAGAATTTGAAAGACAAAAGCAAGAAAAGAATTATTATGATTTCAATGATATTGCATTTTTAGCTTTAAACTTACTAAAACATAATGAAGACGTATGTGAAGAAATAAAAAATAGTTTTAAAGAGATT
>JAAWDB010000121.1 GCA_022793555.1 Bacilli bacterium | reverse complement strand
GTCTATATGCAAGATCAAAAACTCCGAAATCAATATTTCTGAAAAGTTCATTTCTATATGTTGTATCTTTATGAATTATGGATGCTAAGTTTATTTGTGGTAATATAATATAAGCACCATACTTTTCTAGTTTTTTTAGTTTATTATAAAATAAAATTTCATTATTTGTTAATAAGTTTTTTTGTTTATAATTTATCTTTCTATCTTCTATTGAGATTATTTCGAAACGATTTGGAAATAAAAAAGAAAGTATTCTGTATATTATGTCTTTCATTTTGTTTTTTCTTCTTTCATTAAATTTGTGTCCTAGAGTTTAATCAAAGGAATACTATTTCACGTGTATTATTTTCTCATATCTGTAAAATTGTGTCAATAAATATATGTTGAAGATATTAATGATTTGTTTAGGTATTAGCATGTGATTTTTTTCTTAAAAGATATTGCTGAATGAGATAATTTAAGTAGGGGGAGTACATAGTTAAATGGGTGTAAGATAATTAATTTTGAAGTAAAAGTAATTCTGATAAGTTATTACGAAAATTTTAAGATTTAATATTAGATGAAACGCCAGAAACTGATAAAATTATAACGATTCAGGATTATATTGATAGTTTTGATGGTCAATACGTTAAATTATCGTTATTAGCTAAACATGTACAGAAAATAAATATGTGGGATGCTTATAGAAGAAATTATTCTATAATAAAAGACTTAGTTAGTGAACATAATGCCATGGTAAATGCGATAAGATACAATATTCCTGATGATTACTATGATTAATTAGTTAACATAAGATATATTATGATAAATTTGGTGTAGAAGATTTTTTGACTGATTTATTGGGCTGGTATTGAAATTTTTCATGTCTATTTTATATTGATAAATTATAAATAATATTTGCTTTTAATAAATGAATTTGATTTTTTTCTTAAATCTGTAATTGTATAAATATTAGTTTTAAAAAATACATTTTTAAATTGAAATCTTTTTCAATGTAATTTTAATTATTTTGCTATTAAATATATAATTATACGTTTTAATTATTTTCGTTGCAAATTATAGAGGCTGTGAATTGTTAGAATATTAAGTAGTTCTTTTATGTAAATATTAAAAAGGAGTAAAGCTAAAATTTAAAATTAAAGTAATAGACTCCCCCTTTTTTATAAAAAAAGAAAAGTAGGGGTTATACTTTTCTTGATTGAATCTCCGCAATTTTTTCAAATACTTCTGCGGCATTACTTTCATTAATTTCGGTATAATTTAATTCTTTTAATGCCTGAATTTTAATTGTATTTAATTGCTGTGTGCGACTTAATTTTTCTTCATTTTTTTGCTCAATTTCTTGAACGAATCGACGGTGACTTTCTGCAAGTTTGCTACGACTGGCTCCACCATTGTTATATAATGTTAAAGCTGAATATAAAATACCTTCAAAAATAAATTGTTTATCTTCATGGAATTTATATTCCTCAGGATTAGTAAATCCTGTTGTTTTTGACATATATCCAAAAATATATCTGATTTCTGGAACGTTATCTATTGATTGTAACATATGATACAAATAAAGAATTGCATAATGATTTTCTTCGTGTTTACTTTCGTCTAAAAGTTTTTCTTTTAATAAATAGGTTATATCGGCAAGTAATGTTTGATCTTCCTTATTTAATCCTTTTAAATCAAAATAGCTATCTAAATCTGAAGTATTTTTTACTCCTTGATTTAAACGATTTTCAACATTCATTAAATAATCAGTAGTTACTTTGATATTAGAAATTGTTGATTCTCCCCCATCATCAATATCCAATAATTTAAATAGTAATAATTTTTTTTCTTTTGGCCATTTGTTTAAATCATCTAATTCGAGATAATTATAAACCATTTGTCTAGAAACTCCTAGGTATTTTGCTAGACGAACTTTGGAAATCCCTAATTCCTGTAATAGTTCATTTAGTATTTTCATGTTATCCCTACCCTCTATTATTTACAGTTTTATTATATCATTTAACAGTTACATGTCAAGTGTAAAGGGATGTAAAATTACTGATTCAAGTTTTTTTGCTATAAATACCAGAGTTTCTTATTTTCTTTTCTAACTTCTTTTATAATACCACTACCTAGGCACTCTTCTCCTAAATATAAAACACAAAATTGTCCAGGTGTAACAGCTTTTGCCCCATTTTTATAAATAACTTTTATTTCATTGTTCTCCAAATACTCTAATTGCACAGGGATGTCTTCGCCACGATAACGAAATTTAGCTGTACAAAATGTTGGATGATTATCGCTAATTAAGTTGACTTCTTCTAAGATACATTCGTCACTAATCAAATACTCATTTGAGTTTCCAAAGGCTACATAGAGAATGTTTTTTTCAACATCTTTTCCACATACGTAATGACGCTCATTATATCCAGAAATTCCTACATTTCTTCTTTGACCGATAGTATAGTTCATTAAACCGTTATGAATGCCAATAATTTCTTTAGTTGCGACATTTAAAATGTTGCCAGGATTTGGTTTTAAATAATTTTGTACAAATTTTTGATAGTTTCTTTCGCCAATAAAACAAATTCCCGTAGAATCTTTTTTCTTTGCTACGTTTAGTTTTTGTTCTAGAGCAATTTTTCGTACTTCTTGTTTGGTAATGTTTCCTACAGGAAATAAAACGTCTTTTAATTGATTTGGAGAAAGTTGTGCTAAAAAATAAGTTTGATCTTTGTTTTTGTCGATTCCTCGTAGTAAATGAGATCCTTCTAATCTTGCGTAATGACCAGTGGCTATTTTATCGGCGCCTAATTTTTTTGCTTCTTTTTTAAATAGGTCAAACTTGATATATTTGTTACATAAAAGATCTGGATTTGGAGTTCTTCCCTTTTCAAGTTCCTTTAAGAAATAGGTGAAAACGTAATCCCAATACTCTTTAATAAAGTCTACTCGATGCAGAGGAATATTTAATAGTTTACAAAGTTCTTTGGCATCATTATAGTCCTGTTCTTGAGGACAAATGTTATTATTTAACGTAGGGTTTCCGTTAATATCATTATTTAAAGTTGCATCCCAATTTCGCATAAATAGGCCTTCTACTTGATAACCTTGTTGGAGTAATAAATATGCTGAAACCGCACTATCGACACCACCTGATATTCCTACAATTACTTTTTTCATTTTTATCACCCGTTGATGATATTATAACAAATCTGTTATGTGATTACTAGTTAAGAAGAAAGCTAATCATTTTAATTATGTTTATCCCTAAAAAGTCAAAGAATAAGTCGTATAATAGTAATAAAACGATTAGAATTAAGCATCCTAGTGCTAAGTTAATAATATAGTCTTTTTTATTTTGTTTATAAACAATCCATGCTATGATAGCTTTAGTTATAGATAATATTTTATTAAAGAAAAAATTGTATATAAATAAGAAAGGAACTTTGGTTAATAGAAAGAAAATAGTGATAAAAATAAATCCTTTTAATCCTATTAAACCGATAAAAATACTGCTACAAAAGCCAATTGTTAATCCTTCAAAAAAGAGATAGGCAATGGCTGCAGGTATTCCTAAACCAATAAATGACAAAACAAATAATAAAGAGAGGATGGTAAAATGAGATATGGCAAAATGATAACTCTGCTCCCCTATTTTTAGTATGTAATTAGATAAGGTATTTTCCATGAGATCTTTAGCTGAAATTCCAAAATATGTTCCCAATCCAATACCACATAATAAGATAATTGCTAAAAATAGTAATACATTTTTCTGATTCTTCAATTGCATTTGTAATTTTTTCATTTCTTCACCAGTAAATTATATTTACAACATTTGGTTTTTATGATAAATTAGTTAGTGAAATATAAAGAAGACGATTTTAAGAGGTGAATTTGATGAGTAAAAAGGCAAGAAAAATAGCCGCTTGGGTAATGGTTATATTAATGGTTGGTAGCGTAATTGCTACTATTATTAGCTATGCTTTAGCATAAAACAATAAATATAGACATTAGGTAGTTTGACGTTGTCAACAAAAAGTAGGTACTAAAATAATATTATTTTAACCCTAGCTGAGTTCTGTACTCAACTGGGGTTTTATAATTTAATGCATAGATTGAGCGATAATTGTTAATATTAAGCCTTTCTTTATCAATATAGTTTTTTAGAAATACTTACTCTACTTTCTTTAAGGTCTAATGTTGGCTTAATAATTTTATATTTTTCTTCTTATAGCAAAAGAAAAAGCAGACATTCTTTTCAATGTCTACTTTTATCTTACTCCATTGTTATATAAATAGTTTGGGAATTAAATATATAGATAAGAATGCAAATATTAAGAAAAGAATGGTAAATAAATGATTATAGTGTGATGATTTTACTTCTCTTAATTCTCCAAAGGTTTGATATAGGTTTAAAATATATAGAATGCCAGCATAAATGATAAGAATGAAAGCTAATTTATATGAAAATATAGTTAAAATGGCACTAATAATGCAAAGTATAGTTGGTTCTAAAATGCTTATAGCAATTGAAGAAAGAACGCTTTTAAAAGTTAATTTGATTTTGCTAATTTTCTCAAAACCAAGATCAAAGATAACAGCTAGTAATAAATGACTTAAAAATACTCCTAGAGCAACACAAACGAGAATTTTAAAATAGCTTATATTCCAAATATTATCTTTATAAACTGGATATGAAGATGTATATAGTAAATTTATTCCATACATTCCTTTAATAAAGGATACTGTACAAATTCCAATGATTACACTTGTAATTATTAATATGATCATTGTCAAAGTTGTATCATCATTATTGATAAATTCTATTAAAGTTTCTTTTGGTTTTAAAAGAATGTTTTGAATAGTTTTCCATAGTTTTTCTGCATACTTTTTACTTGAATAAGTCACTTCTGTTTTTATCGTTTCAGTAGCTTTTTGTAGATCACTATTCTGTTTCTTTTCTATGGTTTTTGAATCTATATTTTTTTTCTTTCCTTTTTCAGTGTTACAATTACATTTTTCTCCTTTTTCTAATTCTTTTCCACAATATTTACAAAATTTTGGCATATTGATTCCTCCTAATATTTCTTTGAAAAATAAGATACTAAGCTATCTATTTTTTCAATATTTTTTAATTCAGTATTTTTAATTGTAATGTAGAATGTATCATTGCTTTGTCCTTCATGGGTTTTCTTCTCATTATCATTTATATAGTCAAATTCATAATGATAATTCATCTGATAGGTTACGATAATTCTTCCTTCTTCATCCATGTCAATATGAGTTATTTTTAAATTATTTATATCAAATTTTTTTAGAATTATATTTTTTTCAATATCTTTTTTTAATTCTTCATATATATTTAGTAAATTACTAATTTCGTAATTTGAGGATAACTCCTCTTTCCTTTTATTCTCGATGATTCCCTGATAAAACATATCTACTATGTCTTTTCCTAGTGAAATTATTTTGGCGTTCATTTCTTCTGAAATATCTTTTAAAGTGAATTCATAGGTAAAAGTGTTTGAAGTGATTTTAATTACTTTATTTAAAGATATTCCAGTATTCATTGTTACAGCTAAGTTATACTTTCCTTTTAATAAATGTTGAATACTATAGGCATCATAACCTGGTTTATCTTTTTCTTGGTTACGATATTTTTTTAAATCAGTTCCTTCTAATTCTCCAGTGGCATCTTTTGGTAAATAAAGTGTCCAATCATCAATTAGTTCAAAATCCTGATTTTCAATAATCCAATCGGTGAAAAGAAAAAGACGTTTGTTTTCATTTTTTTTCAGAAAGTAAGTTTTATTTGTATTGATACCATTTTTTTGTGTAGTATAATTGATCTCACACTTTGCTTTTTTTTCATTTTCGTAAGTACATTGAAGAATTTTAAAATCTTTTATGAAAATATTTTCATTTAAATCAGTTTGCTTTTTTAACATTTCTTTTGTATTAAAATCGTTTGGTGCAATGTTTAAATTATTCAAGATATTTTCAAAGTTTTGATTTTTAAGATTTTTTAAGTAATGGTTTATCGCACTTTCTGGAGAATTAAAATACTTTAATTCTTGATAAAATAGAAAGCCAAAAATACTCATAAATATTATAATTAGTAAAATTTTTGTTTCATTTGGATTTTTTTCCTTAGTTACAATATTATGAGTTGTGATTTTCTTGCCGCAATGTTCGCAAAATTTTGCATCTTCATCTATTTTTTTGCCACAAAATTCACAATACATCTTATCACCTCTTATTTTTACTATAATAAATCTTGTCATAAAATTCAAATAAAATTCAATAATATTTTAGAATTGGACATTTTTATGTCATATTAAAAGAGTGAATATTCACTCTTTATTTTTTTTCTCCTTCTTCTAACATAGTAGTAATAAATATTCCATAACCATTAGATACTTTATCAACAATAGCATGTGTGACAGCTCCAATAATTTTGTTATCTTGAATAATTGGACTACCACTCATTCCTTGGATGACACCACCAGTTTCGCTTAAAAGTTTATCATCAGTTATTTCAAATGTAATATTTTTAATCTCATTGTTTTTGTTAATTTTGGTAATCGTTATTTCATATTCATTAATTTTATTGTCTGAAAGAACGGTATAAATTAAAGCTTTTCCTAGTTTAATTTCATCAGGTTTTCCTACAGTGTATTTTTTTCCATTAGTAGTTTCCTTGGTATATTTACCAAAAACTCCATATAGTGTATTTTTGGTAATGTTCCCAGATATTTTGTCATAATTTAGTTTTGCATTTTTTTCTCCTACTTTTCCATCCGTACTTTTTATTATTTTTGATACTTCACTGTCAAAAATAGATCCTTGTTTGACCTCAATTCTTGTGCCAGAAGTGCTTTCGACAATTTCATGACCAAGAGTCCCAAAAATTTTAGTTCCAGGATCGATATATGTAAGTGTTCCTATACCACTGATTCCATCCTTAACATATAATCCAGTTTTATAAACTCCATCAACATATGATAATGGCAGTTCTATTTCTTGGGTATTTTGTCCCCTTTTTATTGTTAAGTTTACTTTATCATAGTTTAAGTTTTTTTCGATTGCCCTTGTTAAATCATCGATGGAAGACACTTCAGTGTTCGCAACTTTAACAATGCGATCCCCTACTTCTATTTCTGGATTTCCTTTAGAAAATGATCCATTTACTTTGTAAAATCCTATGACTAAAACTCCGTCACTATCTATATGTATTCCTATATTATCTCCACCTATAATTATTTCATTTGAGTATGCCCATACGGGCAATGGTGCGAAAAGAATACTAAGATTTAAGAGAATTGTCATTATTTTCTTTTTCATATTCTCACCTCACATTACTATTATGGATTATTTATTATATTTAAAAATGACAATTACTGGGTAGTACCAATAATTGTCATTTGGTTTAATACTGTTTGCCAAAATAGATTTTGTGCTTACCATTTTTACCACAAATAGCACAGTTTCCATCCGCTTTTTCATCGATTAATATACAGCGAGATTTGTAACCTGTTTCATCTTTAATTTTTTCTTCACAAGCCATTTCTCCGCACCAGTTAATTTTAATGAACCCTGGTAATGAATTGGTAATTTTTTTAAATTCTTCGTAATTTTTTGCTGTATGAAGCATTTTATTTCTTCTTTCTTCAGCAGTCTTATAAAGATTGTTTTGAATATCTTCTAAAGTATTTTGAATGGTTTTTTCAATATTTTCTAATGAGACCGTTGTTTTTTCTAGGGTATCACGACGAACCAATGTTACCGTATTATTTTCTAAGTCACGGTTTCCGAGATCAATACGAAGAGGTATTCCTTTGACTTCTGCTTCTGCAAATTTGTATCCAGGACTTTTATCTGTTAAATCAATTTTGGTTGTAATTGTTTCGGGAAGTTTGTTAATGATATCCTTAATTTTATTTAAAACTTGCTCATCTTTTCCTATTGGAATAAATATTACTTGAATTGGTGCAATTTTTGGAGGTAGAACAAGGCCATTATCATCACTATGCGTCATAATAAGCCCTCCAATCATTCTCGTTGTTACTCCCCAACTTGTTTGATATGGTGTTTTCATTGTGTTATCTTGATCTAAGAATTCGATGTCAAATGCTTTAGCAAATTTTTGCCCAAAATAATGACTGGTTCCATTTTGCAGTGCCACTCCATCTTGCATCATAGCTTCAATGGTGTAAGTTTCTTCAGCACCGGCAAATTTTTCTTTCTCTGTCTTTTTACCTACAATAACTGGTAAGGCTAAGTACTCTTTTTGAAATTTTTCATAAACATGCCACATGGTTATGGTTTCGTTTCTTGCTTCTTCTTCAGTACGATGCATGGTATGTCCCTCTTGCCAAAGAATTTCTCGACTTCTTAAAAATGGTCTTGTTGTTTTTTCCCAGCGGACAATAGTACACCATTGATTATACAATTTAGGCAAGTCACGATATGATTTTATGATTTTTTTGTAATGATCACAAAATAGCGTTTCACTTGTGGGTCTTACACAGTAACGTTCTTCTAAAGGGGTATTCCCGCCCATTGTAACCCATGCTACTTCCGGTGCAAATCCTTCAATATGATCTTTTTCAACATTTAGTAAAGATTCTGGAATAAACATTGGCATTTGAACATTTTCATGTCCTAGTTCTTTGAACATTTTGTCTAAAATTTTTTGGATGTTTTCCCAAATAGCATAACCATAGGGCTTGATAATCATACTTCCTTTGACTGAAGAGTAATCAATTAGTTCAGCGACACGACAAATATCGGTGTACCACTTAGCAAAATCAACGTCGCGATTAGTAATTTCATTAACAGTTGCCATGATCATCATCCGTTTCTTCATTTAATTCAAAATCTTTTAATTCGCCATTTTCACTTAAAGTCTTATTTACTTGCTCTGTAGCGTTATTTAATTTTTCACTACAAAATTTTACTAATTGCATGGCTTCTGTGTATTCATTAATGGCATTTTCTAATGGAATATTTCCACTTTCTAATTTTTTTACAATCATTTCTAATTCTTTTAATGCTGTTTCAAATGTTTTTTCCATTTAATTGACCTCCTTAACAGAAGCTAAGATACTTCCGTCTTTCATTTGAATTTTAATATTATCATTTTTTGATAAGTCTTTGCAACTTTTTATTAACGTGTCATTTTTACTGATCAAAGAATAACCTTTATCTAATAAATTTAGAGGATTTACTAGTTTCAAGGTGTTAATTGTGATAGCAAGAGAATGCTCTTTTTGCTCTAAGTAATGTTTCATATGTAATGATAATTGTTTGGTAACCGTTTTTAAATTTTTCTGATGGTTTTGATATAGTAATAAAGGATTATTTAAGATATAAGCGTTTTTTAATTGATCTAGTTTATTTTGTTTTTGATTTAAGTATAACTTTAGCATTTGACTTAATTGTTCCGTTAAATAATCTAATTTTTGAATTTTACCTTCATATAACATACTTGGATTTTTTAAGATTAAAGAATTCTTTGCTTGATTTAATTGATGTTCTAAACGATTTAATTGATTTTTCATGTGAAGATGACATTCATTTTGAAAGTTTTGAATTATTTTTTTTACTTCAGCAATTGTAGGTGTTGCTAATTCTGCTGCACCTGTCGGTGTGGGTGCTCGTAAATCAGCAACAAAATCAGAAATTGTATAATCAATTTCGTGTCCTACAGCGCTAATGGTAGGAATTGGGCACTGATAAATTGCTCTTGCAACAATCTCTTCGTTAAAGGCCCATAAGTCTTCAATCGAACCCCCACCTCTTCCTACTATTAGTAAATCTAAATCATAATTCTTGGCATTTTCAATTTGTCTTACAATATCTGGTGCTGCACTTCTTCCTTGAACTAACGCGGGAAAAAGAATGGTTTCAGCAATCGGATATCTTCTTTTTAGAGTACTCAATATGTCTTTAATAGCTGCACCAGCTGAAGCGGTAATGATTCCAATTTTTTGTGGATATTTAGGAATTGGCTTTTTGTGTGCAGGATCAAATAAGCCTTCTTTTTGAAGCTTGTTTTTTAATTCTTCAAATAGTACATATAAATTTCCTAATCCGTCCTCTTCCATCTTGTCTACATAAATTTGGTATGTACCTTGAGAAGGAT
Organism: Bacilli bacterium; assembly: GCA_022793555.1. GTDB lineage: Bacteria > Bacillota_I > Bacilli_A > RF39 > UBA660 > MGBC162267. The sequence continues at coordinate 8,679 of JAAWDB010000121.1, read as the reverse complement.
AACAAGAAACACGTCCTTCGACTAAAACCTTTTTTCCGTCTTCCGGTGTAAATTTTAAATCAATGGTTTTATTTCGAAACATAATGGCACTAATTTTGGCTTCTTCATCTTTTAATGTAAAATATAAATGTCCACTCATATGATTTTTAAAATTGGATATTTCACCTTTTAAGTAAACTTTATGAAGGAAAGAGTTATCATCGATTAGTAATTTTATGTAGTTGTTTAAAGCACTTACTTGAATATAATTTTTTTCAATCATTTCTTATGCTTTCTCCTTTTGATTATTTCGTTTAATTTTTCATAATGTTTTTGATAAGAATCTAAAATTTCTATTTTTATATTTTGGGGAATTGTGGTGTTAATATTTTTTTCAACTTGATTAATGATTTCTTCTATGTTGTTTGGAGTGAATAATTCATAAAGATGGAAAAAGTAATCACAAAATAAATTATCAGAATATGCTAAATAGTATTCTAATTCTTCGTATAAATGAATACTTTTGTAATGATCATCGATATGGAATTCTAAATTAAATGATGGGTAATAAAAAGAACGATTGGAATCAAAATGTGGAGCCAAAGATGCTGTAGTATTATTTTCTTCTACTTCCCAGTTAGAAGCGTGACGATCTCTTTGCATAGTTAAAAAATCAAAGGCAAATCGGTTGGCCAAATCACTGGTAATATTATGGACAATTTCGTCTTTATTGGTATATTTTCGATAATAAAATCTTAAAGCATACCAAATCGTTTCTAAATTATTTAAGCGTTTTAATAGTTCTGTTAATTCTTCTTCATTCAATTTGTCTTTCATTAAATATTTTGGAACGATTGATTGTATGTATTCTGTATCTTTCATTGCTAGGAAAAATTCATATAAAATATTTGATCCTGGAATATAGTTAAAGTTTTCTTTTCGGTAATCTTCAATTAATTCTCCTCGTAAATATCCAAGTGTGGCTAAATCGGTATGTGGTACGGGAATATTTGCGAGTTTTGCCATTTCTTCAATAATAAGTGCACGATATTTTTGGCTATTCTCTTCAATCACTTTAAAAAGATAATTTTTCCCATTTAAATTTTTTATCCAAAAAGCATCAGTACTGCATCTGGTTGTAGTAACTAAATCTTTTTGTTTCTTTTTTGAATGTTTTATTAATTCTTTGCTTAAATCTAAATATCCTTTTTTTCTTTCCATCTTTATTCCTTAATTATTTTATCTAATACTGCATTAATTATTTTACGTACAGAATTGTCACTATATTCTTTGGCTAGTTCAATGGCTTCGTTAATTACTACAATAGGAGGAGTTTCGGTATATTTTAGTTCGTAAATTGCCATACGAAGGATAGATGCTCCCGTTTTATCTAGACGGTCAATCGTCCAATCTTTCACATAATTGTTGGCGGTGGCATCAATTTCCATTTGATGAGTTATCACTCCAAAAACAATATCTTTCACAAATTCATTTTCTATTTCTAGATTATCTTTAATAATTTCTTCCACCTCATAGGGCGTTTTAAGAGCTTTTCGTGATTCCACTTGATATAAAATTATCATACATTTTTTTCTTAATTCACTTCGTGATACAGACATAATAATCACCTTTTTTTATTATAACAAAAAGAAAAACCTAGGACAAGATACCTAAGTTAATTCTTTTTTATTTTGTTGATAATTCTTTTAATTCATAAAGGATATTTAATGCTTCGATTGGCGTTAAACGAAGTGGATCAATCTTTTCTAATTTTTCTTTTAGGTTATCTTTTTTTTCTTCTTCAAAAGCCATAGTAAGTTGAATATTGTCATCACTACTCTTTTTTTGCTTTTGTTTACTTTCTGTTTCATAATAATTTAGAATTTCATCGGCTCTAGTTAATAGTTCTGTAGGCATTCCTGCTAATTTGGCAACATGAATTCCATAACTTTTATCAACTGCTCCGTTTTTGATTTTATGAAGGAAAGTGATATTTCCATTTTCTTCATGGGCACTGACATGAACATTTTTTATGCTTGGAATTTTGTGCTCTAGGCTTGTAAGTTCATGGTAATGCGTTGAAAATAGCGTTTTACATTTAATATTTTTGCTAATATACTCTAAAATACTTTGCGCTAAACTCATTCCATCATAAGTTGCAGTTCCTCTTCCCAATTCATCAAAAAGAATAAGAGAATCTATAGTCGCTCCACAAATGGCGTTTTTCGCTTCTTTCATTTCAACCATAAATGTGGATTCGCCACTTACTAAATCATCACTGGCCCCAATTCTTGTAAAAATTTTATCAATGATGGGAATATTTGCTGATTCAGCAGGAACAAACGATCCCATTTGAGCAAGAATAATGATAATTGCTAGTTGACGCATATAAGTACTTTTACCACTCATATTTGGACCTGTAATTAACAAAGTATTGATACTAGGATCCATAATACAATTGTTACTGACATATTCTAAATTACTTACTTTCTCGACTACTGGATGACGACCATTTTTTATTTCAATGATATGCTCTTTGTTTAGTGTTGGTCTTACAAAATGATATTCTTCGGAACATACTGATAAAGAACTTAGCGCGTCTAATTCACTTAGAATTTCGGCGGTATCTTTTAGTTTTAAAAGATTATCTTTAATAATCGCTTTTATTTCTAAAAATAAATTGTATTCTAAGTCAATAATTTTTTCTTCGGCGTTTAAAATAAGCGCTTCTTTTTCTTTTAGTTCTGGACTAATATAACGTTCACAGTTGGTAAGGGTTTGTCTTCTTTCCCAGTGGAGATCTGGACTTACTTCTTTTACCTGTCCTTTCGATACTTCAATGTAGTAGCCGAATACTTTGTTGTAGCCAACTTTTAAAGTTTTAATGCCGGTGCTTTCTTTTAATTTGCTTTCAAAATCTGCAATAAAGGTTTTTCCACCACTTCGAATTTCTTTTAATTCATCAAGATTTTGATTATATCCCTCTTTAATCAAATATCCTTCTTTGATGGTTACTGGAGGATTTTCATAGATGGCTTGTTCTAGAAGATTATATATGTCTTCATGGGTATTTATTTTATAATCAAATTTTAATTCGTTAATCATTTCTTTGATTTCTGGAAGAACTTTCAAACTATTTTTTAATTGCAATAAATCGCGAGCGTTTAAATTTCCGCAAGCCACTTTTCCACAAATTCGTTCAATGTCATAAACTTCATATAATGCATTTCTTAGTCGATCTTTAATAATAAACTCGTTATTAAAGATATCAATTTTATCATAACGATTTTCTATTAGTTCTTTTTTCTTTAATGGATTCATTAACCAGTTTTTTAGTTTTCGACTGCCCATACTTGTCTTACACTTATCTAAAAGCCAAATTAGGGAAAAATTTCGTTCTTTTAAACGAAGGGTTTCTACTAATTCTAAATTACGAACTGTATGTACGTCCATTTCTAAGTAATCATCGGGGTATACAACTTCCACAGCTTTCATATGAGATAAGTCTTTTAGTTCGCGTATTACTAAATAGTATAGGAGATGTTTGACACTTTCCTTAAAATGCTCATCATTTAAGTTGTCATATAACTCAAGATATTGATCTTCTAACTTGTTTTCTTCGATGGAAACATCAATACCATATGTTCCTTTTAGTAACCCAATTAATTCTAAATCGGTGTTATCTTGTAAAATAATCTCTAAAATTCCTAAATTTAGAATTTCACTAATTAATTTTTCTTTGATATGAGGAAGACCCATTACAGAAATTGAACCTGTGGAAATATCCGCATAGCAAAGAACATATAAAAAATTATAATCGATTAAGCTAGCAATATAATGGTTATCGTGAATACTTAAAAGATCTGGGTCAACAACGGTTCCTTTACTAATTACTTGAGTTACCCCTCTTTTGACCATATTTTTTGTATCTTTGGGGTCCTCTAATTGTTCGCAAATTGCTACTTTGAATCCTTTTGTAACTAATTTTTCAATGTAAGGGGTAACAGAATGAAATGGAACACCACACATTGGAACACGTTCTGATAAACCTGCATTTTTGCCAGTTAATGTTAGTTCCAATTCGCGACTTGCTGTTTCACCATCTTCGAAAAACAATTCGTAAAAGTCACCCACACGATAAAAAACCAATTCGTTTGGATATTGGTCTTTTATGTCCATATATTGACGCATCATTGGACTTAAATCATTTTTATTAACTTCATTTCGTTTCATATACCACACCCACTACGTTTTATGTATCGTTATTATATCATAATTCACTAGATTCGTAAGGGAAATTTTGGTAATATTTTTAAGTTATCGAATTAGTCTTTTTTTTCTTTCATCATATCGATAATGGTTGGCGAGATATTCAAAATCTTCATAAGAAAAGTTATTGGGATAAAAACGAACTAAATCAACGATTTTAGAGTATAAGTCATCTGTTCGCTTTAAGTTTAAATTGTCCAAAAAGTAAATTAAATTATTTTCTAATTTTTGCCGAGCGTATTCTTTTTTTTCTGGATCATTAAATTGACATCTTGCAAAAACGTGAGCTTGCAAGCTGTTTTTTATTTGTAATAAAGATTTTTGGAAAACTATGTTAAAGAATAATTCATAAAAATTAAAAATATTTAATTCGGTTGACCATAAATCTTTCATGCTATATTTTGGCGATTGAAAAATGCAGTATTCCCAATCTGAATCTAATATTATATAGCTGACTAAATGGTCGCTTAATTGATGGACTTGAATTCCATCAAGATCGATGACTTTGATTTTTTGATTTTTAGGATTATATAGCATATTTCCATGTGTTATAAGATCTTTTAAAACCATACTTCTTTTTTGAGTATAGTTTAGTATTTCATTAAATTGCTTTGCTATTATTAGAAAATCTTCTAATTTATTTTTACTGTTTTGCAGAGCGTTTTCAATAGGTATCCCCTTTTCTGCAGTTATTAGATATGCATTAACTAAATCATGGTTATGATCTTCATAAATGCTTAAGATTTTGCAAAAAAAATCGTTTAAAAAATTGTCTTGCATTAAAATTTCTAATAAAGGTGTGTAATTATAATTTCCTTCTTTTTTTGTATGGCGATATTTGATATAAGCGCCTTTATAATAATAAGTTGCCCATGTATGTCCGTTTTGAATTAGAAATTTGTTTTTATTTTTTAAATTTATAAATTCATTTAACATGAGTTTCTCCTTTTCTTATAACGCTAAAAAGCGTTCGCTTGAACGCTCTTATCATTATTTTCTAACTAATTTTCTTTGTTGTTGGTCAACGATATAATTTTGATTTAATTCATTAAAATCAGCAATGTCGATGGAATTGTTTTGATTTGGATTAGCTAAATCCATCATTCTTCCATATAGATTTGTCTTTTTATCAAAACCAAGTAAATTTAATCTTTCTTTTAATACATCCTCTACCATTTTTTGAGCTTCATTTGGTGAAAGACGTTTAATAATTTCAATAATCATTAATTCTTGAGATAATTTTGGATCAGTTAAAGATGTGTTGAAAACAGAAGAAAGAAAAATTTCATAAAATGCTAATGTATTAAAATTACTGGTCAATCTAAATTGTGGTTCTTCACATTCTATGTATTTTGGATTTTCTATTATGTATCTTAATAGGTTTGATCCTATAATATTCATGCTTAAGTGCTCATCTGAATGATTAGCAGATTGCATCCTATCTAAACCAATAATACTTGTTTGCTTTGATTCATCATCATATAATACACTTCCATAAGTCATAATATCTTTAAATACAATGTTTTTCTTTTTTGCCATAGCAAGAATTTGTTTTAATTCGTTAGCAATCCTAACAAATTCATTTAATGAATTTTCTTTGCTCCAAATAACATTTTGAATTGGTAGACCTTTTCTTTTCTTGATTTCGTAAGCTTTTAAGCGATTGTTTTGATAATCAATTCCCATAATTTCACATAACTGAGGAATTTCGCTATAATTATCTTTTATTTCTTCTAATAATGGACCATAGTTATAAATACCTGATTTTCTTACCTTTATATAAGAATTTTCAGTTTCATACGTTTTCCATTGTTCTCCTTTATTGATTAGTGTTGAATTTGCTAATTTTGAATCCAAATTTTTACTCATTCTAAAAACCTCCCTTTTTTTTCAGAAGATTATTTTAGTGTTAACAAATGCGTTTGTCAACAATTTATATTAATTTTTATGAAAAAAATGTCCTTTTAGAACATTTTATCTCATTTTCTTTTTCATTTTTTGTAAAGATTCTTCAGCACCATCCATAGCTGTATTTAATAGTCGATCTGCTTTTTTCTTAGTATTTGTGTTTGTTAATGTATATGTTGCTAAAGCAGCTCCACCTACCATAGATAAGGCACTTACAAATAGCATATTTTTAAAACCTTTCATATTTTCCACCTCACATTAGTAGTATTATCTTGTTTTGTTTTTCTATACTAAAGGAGGGTTGGAAATAACTGTTAATCTTTAAATACCGATTTTAAAGTTTCTTTTAGAGTAGTTTTTCGGTTCGTCGAATAATCATTTTGAATTGCACATTTAAATGATATGGTATCTCCTATAATAATAAGGCTTTTTTTAGCTCTAGATACACCAGTATAAATTAATTTGTTATAAAGCATTTTATAATAGTTTTTACTTACAGGTAAAATAACATGAGGAAATTCACTTCCTTGACTTTTGTGAATTGTAATAGCATAAGCATGTTTTATATGAAATAGATCTTCTTTGTTGTAAATTACATAGTTACCATCAAAATCAATTGTAATTTGTTCTTTTTTGGCTTGTTTGGTATCCTTTTTTAATTCTTCGATTTTTTTAATATAACCTATATCGCCATTATAAACATTACAATCTGGATTGTTTATTAGTTGTAGTACTTTATCGCCTTCACGAAAGGTGATATCTCCTAATTTTATCTCTTTTTTTTCTTTTGATTCTGGATTAAAGAGACGTTGGAGGACAATGTTTAAATTATCTATGCCATTTTCACCTTTATACATTGGAGCTAATATTTGAATATCATCTACACGTAAACCTTTTTGAATACTCTTTTCGCAAATTTGATATATCATTTCTTTAATTTGACTATTATTACATGGAAGAAAATTATAGTCGTCAGTTTTATTTAGAAATGTTGCACTCAAATCTTTATCTTTAATTTCTTTAGCTAATAAAGGAATATAAGAGTTTTCACTTTGGCGATAGATTTTATTTAATGGACAATAAGAAAAAAGATCTGATTCAACTAAGTCATTTAAAATAAGTCCAGCCCCTACACTAGGAAGTTGAAATGTATCTCCTACAAAAATTATTTGGATGTTTTTCTCTATGCCTTTTAACAAGCTATATAGCAAAAAGGTATCAATCATACTTACCTCATCTACAATAATTAAACGATGGGTGTTTTTGTTGTGTTCTTTAATTTGAAATTCATTATTATCTTTATTCCATTTTAAATAACGATGAATAGTCATGTCTGGTAATCCAGTACTCATTGCTAGTTTTTTACTGGCACGTCCTGTTGGTGCAAGGCAGGCGATTGTAGTATATACTTCTATTGGCGTTAAATGATATAAGCTGATAAACAATTTAACGATGGCATTTACTATTGTTGTTTTACCAGTACCTGGTCCACCAGAAATAATGGTAATCCGTTGTTGTAGAGCTGTTTTAATTGCTTTTTTTTGTGAATCGTTATAGGAGACACCGAGTGATTCTTCCAAATTTTCTATTTTTTCATCTAATTTTTTAAATTGTTTTTCTGGAAGAGTGGCGATTTCATATAAATCTTTAGCAATTTCTTGTTCCATTTCGTAATTAGGTTCTAAATAATAACGATTTTCTTTTTCGATAATAAAAAATTTAGATTTTAGTTCTTCTAGATATTCGTTGAAACTTTCTTCTTCCAAAAAAATTTTAAAACTTGTTTTTAACATGGAGTATATTTCTTCTTTATAGTAGTAAATATCACCAGCATTATCACTTAAACGTTTCATAGATTCAAGAATACATGCACGAATGCGCAAAGGGTTATCAGCATCATAGTTTTTGATAAAAATTCGATCGATTTTATCAAAATCAATTAATTCTTGAAATATATATAAGTTTTCTTCAATATATATAGCTGTTTTATCCTTATAACGATTAATAATTTTGGTTGCTTCACTAACGCTAAATCCTAATGTTTTTAGTTTTACAATTAAATCATCACTACTAGAATATGCTAAAATTGAAGTATAAATTTTTCCCGCTTTTTTTTCGGTCATTCCAGGAACTAAATAAAGATTAGAAATGCTTTCTTTTATTTTGTTTAAGCAGTCACTGCCAAGGGTTTCCACAATTTTTATAGCTGTTTTTTCGCCACAGCCTTTTATCAGTGGACTGCTCAAAAATTCAATAATAGCATCTTCACCAGTTGGAATTTCTTTTTCATATTTTATAACTTGATACTGGTAGCCATATCGTTCATGCTCTTTATAATCTCCATATAATATGTAAGTATCTTCCGTATTTAAATCAACAAAGGTTCCTGTAATAGTTATGGTTTTGTTTAAAAATTCTTTTAATGCTTCTTCATCGGTTTCTTTTAATTTAAATGTTCCTACAAAAAAGCCATTGTCACTTGCAAATATTGATTGTCTTACTTTTCCTTTGATGTAATGCATT